>DATJTX010000031.1 GCA_035502855.1 Candidatus Baltobacteraceae bacterium | reverse complement strand
GCTTGTGCTCGATGCCGGCGCAGACGACGTCGTTGCGTTCGCCCAGCGCGCCGTTGTCGTTCACCAGCACTTTGGGCACGATGAAGAGCGAAATGCCCTTCACGCCTTCGGGAGCGTCGGGAAGACGCGCCAGGACGAGGTGAACGATGTTCTCGGCCATGTCGTGCTCGCCGAAGGTGATGAAGATCTTCTCACCGGTGAGCAGATAGTGATCGCCGCTCGGGACCGCTTTGGTGCGCACTTGCGCGAGATCCGAACCGGCCTGCGGCTCGGTCAGGTTCATCGTGCCCGTCCACTTGCCCGAGACGAGATTCGGAATCCACTTCTGCTTCTGCTCGTGCGAGCCGACCAGCTCGATCGCTTCGATCGCGCCCTGATTGAGCAGCGGACCGTTAGCAAAACCGATGTTCGACGCATTCCACATCTCGAGCGTCGGACCGAGCAAGAGCGAGGGCAAGCCTTGACCGCCGTATTCGCCGGGAACCGGAAGACCGATCCAACCTGCGTCGGCAAACTTTTTGTACGCTTCCTTGAAGCCTTTGGGCGTCGTGACCTCACCGTTGTTCCAGGTGCAGCCCTCTTTGTCGGCGACACGATTGAGCGGATCGAGCACACCGCTGGCAAACGATCCGGCTTCCTCGAGAATCGACTCCCACACATCGGTCGTATCCTCGAATCCGGGAAGCTTCGCGACCTCATCGACGCCTGCGAGCTCGCGCAGTACGAATTGCATGTCGCGTAGTGGGGCTTGGTAGGTGCTCATGCTCGTCGTGTTCTCCTCCGCCGATTTAGGCGGCGCTGACGTTGTAGAGTTCGTTGCGTAAGCGGGCGATCGAGCCCGCGAGTGTGTCGAGGTACGGTAGCATGCCCGACTTGATGCGTTCGAGTCGCGCACGGCCGGCGTCGGTAATGCGGTAGTAGCGGCGCGAGCGTTTGGTGGGGTGTTCCCACTCCCCGACGATGAATCCGCGATCCTCCAAGCGCCGCAACAGCGGATAGATCGTGTTCGTATTCACCGCCAGAAGCCCGGCGCAAAGGGTTTCGATCCGGGCCATCAGGCCGGACCCGTGGTCGGGTTGGTCGGCAAGCAAGTGCAGGACCAGGACGGGAAAGACCGTCTTCGATTTGATAGGCCCTCGGAGGACCTCTTCGGCATGGCCGGGCTGGTTGCGATTCATGATAGATAGGATATTATTAAATCTAATATCCTACGAAAGTGTCAAGACCCCGCCCGGAGGGGGCGCGAGCCGTCAGAGCTTGCGGTTCAGATAGAACCGGTGGGAGACGCGGATACCGCCTTCCGCGATCCGTACGATCCCGTAGGAGTAGAGCGGATTGAAGCGCTTATCGGTCGGCGACCCGGGATTGAAAAGCACGATGCCCTCCCGCCGCTCACGGTAGGGTATGTGCGAGTGACCGAAGAGGATCAGATCGACCCGGTCGCCGGCGAACGTGTTGAAGGCACGGTCGGCGGTCGTGCGGCCGTGTCCCGCGTGTCCGTGGACGACACCGATGCGCCGCCCGCATGTTTCGATGATGCCGCGCTCGCCCAGAAGCTGGTGCAGCGCCTTGCCGTCGTTGTTGCCGGCCACCGCGAAGACCGGCGCGATCTCTTCGAGCAAATCGATCGCCAGCTGCTCGACCAGATCGCCGCAGTGGACGATCGCTTCGACGCCGGCCTTGGTGAGACCGCGAACGAGCGCCGACGGCAGCGCTCGCCCGAAGCGCGGGAGATGCGTGTCCGAGACAACGCCGAGAATCATTGCCGAGGCGTCACGCCGTGAGCGCGGTCGTCTGCAAGAAGAGCGCGTACCAATGGTAACGCTGCAGCAACTCGTCGTGCGCCACGCTCGTGGTCAGAACGAACGTCGCCTCGCGGGTCTGCAGCGGTGATAGCGTCATGGCGGCGGCGTTGAGCACCTGAAACGGGGACTTCCCTTGCAGCAGCGACATCAGCTCCGTATTTCCCAATGCGGTATCATCCGTGAACAGGCTGAGGAGATGCCGGTTCGCAGCGCTCGCCGCCCACGCCGCGACGGCATCGAAATACCCGTAGGCCGAATCGAACAGGAGCACATCGCTGACGTGTGCGTTCAAGCCGCCGCGCGTGAGCACGCCGCCGAGGCCGCCGTAGCCGCCGCTGTGCGACGAGAGCACGATCCTTCCGATCCCGTCGCTGCCGGTCACGCCTCGATCGCGAAGAAAGCGTACGACGTCGGACATGAATCGCGCGAAACCGTTCGGGTCGAGTTCGAGCTTGCCGTCCCCGGAATCGGGCGCGTCCTTCGGGCCTTGCGGTACCACCAGCACCGCGTTGCGCCCACTCTCCTCGAGCTGCTCGCGCAGCTCGTAGCGCCGAAAGACCTCGGTCACGTGATTGTTCCAACCGTGGAAGTGCACGACGAAATCGGTGCCCGCGCTCGGGCGAAACTTCGCCGGAACGTAAATGCCGACCGTCGAGTCGCTGTAGTGCTCGGATGCGCTGTAGAATTTACCGTCGTACTCGTGCCCGTTCGCACGGCTGGGGTGAGGAAACGGCGCGCTGGGCAGCTGCGGCAAAAACGTCTTTCCCGGCAGCGGTGGTTCGGGCGTCGGACTCGCCGAAGCCGCGGGCGCCGAATCCGCCGGAGCGATAACCGCGCAGAATTCTAGTCCGGCGGCGAGAAGAAACGTGCGGCGATCGAACGGCTTGCCCATGACGTGCTCATCTCGGTCATATCGCGTTGATCCTTCAGCAATGCCCGCGTGCAACACTCTGCCTTCATGGGAGACTGTTTTAGCCTTGCCCGGGCACTCGTTGTGCCCAATCGTCCAACCGGGGCGAGCGCGATCGCCGCGACGCTCGAGCGTTTCGGCGGCGGCGCCCTACGTTACGCGCTCGAACGCGGGACGCGCGTCGCGCCGCTGCATCGCGGTGAGTATTATCGCGAAGCCTCGCCCGCCCTCGCGCGCCTCGGGATCGACGTCGACGAATGGCCGGCGCCGCCCGCCGGACTCTTCGTCGTCGAGGAACGCACGGTGTATCTGCGCTCGCGCAGCGCGATGACGGTCGCGCACGAGTTCGGTCACGCGCTCGACTGCGCGCTCGGCGACGGCATCTATCGCTCCGGCACCGACCCCGAATTGCGCCGGCTCTTCGTCGCGGCTCACACGTTCGTCACACCCTACGCCGCAACCGGGATCGACGAGTATTTTGCCGAGGGACTGCGTGCGTTCGTGGAGGCGAATGATCCCGCGTCGCATTGGCCGCGCGCTACGAGAGCGCGACTTGCGGCGATCGATCCGCAGATGTTCGCGTATGTGGAGCAACTGTTCCGCACCGAGTTTTCGCAAGCCGCCTGACCTATGATATGCTGGGAGAAGAAATGAGTGTCCAGGCCCTTGAAGCTCGCATGGGCGGGCTGGAAGCGCGAATGTCCCACATCGAAGGCGCCTTCGATCAAGTTGACAAGCGCCTCGGCTCGATCGATCGTCGCCTCGATGGGTTCGAACAGCGCTTCTTTCAGATCGATAGCCGTTTCGCGCAAATCGACCAGCGGTTCAATTGGGTGATCGGCACGATCGTCGGCACCTGGATCACGACGATACTCGCTATTCTGTTTCATCGCTGAACTCGTGTGCTACACGGCCGCACGGCCGCCGTCGACCGGCAGCACGACGCCGTGCACGAAGCTCGCGCCGCTCGATGCCAAGTAGACGATCGCGTCGGCAATTTCTTCCGGCGTGCCCGGGTGACCGGCCGGCGCCATCGCCGCGAGTTGCGCGACACCGTCGCCCATCGCGGCGGTTCCTTCGGTTCTCGTCGGCCCGGGGCTGACGGCGTTCACGCGAACGCCCTTCGGTCCGAATTCCGCCGCCCACGCTTTCGTGAGCAGATTGAGCGCCGCTTTGCTCGATCCGTACAACGCCATCCCGGCTTGGCCGAAGTCTCCGACCATCGAGCTCACGTTGACGATCGCACCCGCGCCGCGCTCCGCCATCTGCGGCGCAAGTTCCGCGACGAGCAGAAACGGCGCTTTGACGTTTGTTGCGTAGACGCGATCGAACGTCTCTTCCGTCATTTCTTGCGTCGGCCCGAACGGGAAGATGCCGGCGTTGTTGACCAGGATATCGACGCGGCCGGCAGCAGCGATGGCCGCGCGAGCAAGCTCGCGCACCGAGCTGCCGTCGCTCAGATCGGCCTTGAGAAACTGGGCTTCGCCGCCGGCAGCCCGGATCGCGGCCGCGACCTCCTGCCCCCGCTTCTCGTCGCGGCCGGAGACCAGCACGCGCGCTCCCCGGCGAGCCAGCGCCACCGCCGTCGCCTTCCCGATTCCGCTGGTGGATCCGGTTACCAAGGCCGTGCTTCCGGCCAGATCGCGTTCGAATTGCATAGCAGGAGTGTCCCTCGTCAGAATTGGAGTGTTCGGTCCAATTTACAGGAGGAAAATTGGATTGTCAAGTCCAAAATTTCGGCCGTGCTGCTATCCTCCGGCGCGAACGGCCGCAAGCTTACCCGCAAAGGGCAGGGTACGCGCGACCGGATCGTGGCGGCAGCCGCGGCGTTGATTCAGGAGCGCGGCGTTGCCGGGACGAGCACGGAGGACGTGCGCGAGGCCGCGGGCGTGAGCTCATCGCAGTTGTATCACTACTTTCGCGACAAGATGAGCCTGGTGCGCGCGGTGATCGCGTATTTGACCGATGCGGTTCTCGGCGCGCAGGCCGATTTCTTGGGCGATCTCGATAGCATCGCCGCGTTACGGCAATGGCGCGATCTGCTCGTGCGTATTCAGCGCGGATTGCACTGCGAGGGCGGTTGTCCGCTGGGCACGCTCGCATCGCAGCTCGCCGAAACGGCACCCACCGCGCGCTTGGACCTCGAGCTTGCTTTTGCCTGGTGGGAAGAGGGAATTGGAAGCGGATTGCGCGCGATGCACGATCGCGGTGAATTACGCCGTGACGTCGATCCGGCGAAATTGGCGACGGCGCTGCTCGGTGCGGTCCAGGGAGGATTGATTCTCACGCAGGTGCGGCGCGACACGGCGCCGCTCGAGGCCAGCGTCGACACGATGCTCGATTACATCGAATCGCTGACGCGCTGATGCTCGTCGTTTCCAGCGCGGCCGCTCTCGGGTACGGTGCCTTGCGCGCGTTTGAGGAATCCGCCGGTTGGACGGCTTTCGGACCACCCGAGATCGCGGATCCGCGCGGCGTCCGGCGGCGAGCCGACGACCCGTATCTTCTCGTCAACGATCCGATCGCCGGCGTTTGGCTGCTGGACTTCGATGGAGCCGTACTCGCGCAGATCGCGCTTCCGGCTGGGCTCGATCCCGGAGGAGGAGCCTTTGCGCCCGACGGCACGTATTACGTCGGATCACGAGCCCAGCGTTCGATCGAACGAGTCGATTTGACGGCGCGGCGCTACGCCGGACGCGCGCTCGCGCTCGAGGGCATTGCGTTTCCGCGCGGCTTCGCCGTTCTCGAGGACGGCGGCTTCGTCGTCGCGAGCGGGACGCATCCGGTGCGCGGAGGCGGACGCCGGGCCCTCTTTCGCTACGACCGCGACGGCAAGATCGAAAGCGATGCCTTCGTCGACGATCGCCTTTTGGACCCGCTCGACCTTGCCGTCCGCGACGGCTCGATCTACGTGACGAGCGAGGCTCCGTTCGGCGCCGAGGACGCCGTCGTGTCACTGCGCCGCTACGACGCGCGAACCGGTGCGGCGGCCGGCGCGTGGTCTGCGCAGGACACACCCGTCTTCGGTAAACTGCGCAAGCCGCGCGGAATCACGTTTGCGCAGGACGGCACACTTTTGCTGTGCGCCCAGAACGGCGTCGTGGCCGTCGACGTCGCCACCTTCGGCCGAGCGCGGTTCGTTGCCGAAGACGATCGCCTCGCCGGCCAATCGCTGGCGCTTACTCGGGCAATTCTTTGAACGACTGCTTGACGCGGTATTCACTCATCGGGTAGCGCGCGCGCAGCTGCGCCCACTGCGCCGGCAGCTCGTCGCTCTCGTGATCGCGGCGATAGCGCGTCACGCCGAGATAGTACTGCGCTTCGGGAGCCGCGTAACTCGTCGAATAGCGGCGCAGCACGTCGACGTAGCAGCGCTCCGCGTCGTCGAAACGCTTCAGACGCAGAAACGCCAGACCGATCGCGCACTGCACCCGCGGCACGAACTCGAACGGCGGCAAGAAGCCGTCCCAGCGATACAGCTCGTATCCGTCGCTATGAATGATGCGGATATCGGGCGTCCAGATATGGTGAATCGTGTGGAGAAAGGCATTGTTCTTCGCGTCCGAGTTGTCGATCTGCACCGGGATCGCGTGTGCGGCAATGGTCTCTTTGACCAGGTCGAGCGGATACGTCACGGTATCCAGCGCTTGGCACCCTCCTCAACCGGGGTTGAAAATATCCAGGAAGATGAACTTGTGCTCGGTCCTGGCGCGTTCGAGCATCGCCGCGTAATCATGCTGCCAGAAAACTGACGGTTGTGTTTCCATGGCATGAGCCTATCATAGAACGGCGTAGAAGGACGCGGTATGTCTCAGTCTCTACCGGTGGTCTTCTTCGCGATTTGGGAGTAGGTGCGCGAGCGGCTAAGGTACGGCGAATACGCGCATCGAACGCCCCGGCTACATGAGGATCGGCAAGGACGCCCCCGTCGGCGCGCTCGTTCTGGTCAACGTCTACTGGCTTCCCCTCTCGCTCCAAGAAGCGGCGCTGCTGGCAATCGCGATTCCGGCGGCGATGCTGCGCCTCGCGCCTGCGAACCACGTCGCGGCGTACGCGATCCTGGCGAGCCTCATCTCGCTGGTGAACGTCTTTCTTCCCTGGCCGATCGGCGCGCTCTCGGACCGCTTGCGCGGTGACGGCACGCCGCGCCAGGCTTTGGCGCTGCTCGGAGCCGCGCTCAACGTCGCGGGCTTGGTTCTCGCAGCGAGCGCATCGTCGATCGGCACGTTCTACGAAACGATCATCCTTGCCACGGTCGGTCAGACGGTCAGTACGACCGCGTATCAAGCCATGCTGCCGGACGCGGTCGCGCGCGCGCAGTGGGGCGTCGCCTCCGGCATTCGCGGCGCCGCGACGTTGGTGGGCACGGTTCTCGGCCTCACGCTCGGGGGACTTGCTTCGCCGAAACTGGCCTTCCTGATTTGCGCCGGTCTAGTCGCATTCGGTGCGATCAGCCTGCGCGGGCTCGTGCCGCGCGAGCAAGACGCCGACGACCGGGCGCACATTCGCGACTGGCACGACTTCATCGTCGTGTTCATCGCACGCGCGTCGATCGTCTTCGGGCTCTCGCTGCTCGCAACGTTCGTCCTCTACTTCTTCCGCGACGTGCTGCACGCGACCGACCCCTCGCGCGGAACCGGCATCACCGGCATCGCCGCGCTGGCCGGCGCGGCCCTCGCCAGCATCGCGCTCGGCGTTCTTTCGGATCGTATCCGCCCGTATCGCAAGATCATCGTCGCGCTCAGCGGCATTCCGATGACGATCGCTGCCGTCGGGTACGCGATCGAGCCGCACGACGCGTCGATCTTTCTCTTTGCGCTGCTCTTCGGCGTCGGATACGGCGGCGTGCTCTCGAACGGGTGGGCGCTCGCGCTCGATTCGATGCCCGCGATGCGCGACGTCGCTCGCGATCTGGGGATTTGGGGCATGGCCACACACGTGCCCTCGATCATTGCTCCGCTCGTCGGCGGCGCCATGATTCGTTATTTCAACGGTTCCTTCAACGGCTATCGTGCGCTCTTTGCGCTCGCCGCGCTCGCGTTCGCCGTCGGCTCGTCATCCGTGCTCGCCGTACGCGGCAATCACAGTGAAACGTAGGAGTCGCAGCGAAATCCGCGCGGTCGCGCCGTTGTACCTGCAGCCGCTGCGCTGGCTGGCCGTCGTATGCGTCTACGTCTATCACCGGATCGCGTATCGCATCGTACGCTGGGGTACGCTGCCGCGCGAACGCGGCCCGAGTCTGATCGTCGCCAATCACCAGCACGAGATCGAGTCGCCGGTGGTCGTTGCGGAATTGGCCTTGCAGTCGCTCGCGTGGCGCGACCCGATCTTCACCGTGTCCTCGCGCCGGATGTGGGAGCCGGGTTTCTTCGCCGAACGCGTTCCCTGGCTGCGGGTCTTGCGCGGCAGCAACCTCGGCTGGCTCTTCGGATCGATCGGCATGCAGCCGATCGAAAACGAACTGCAGGCGCGCCCGTACGCCGGCATCGCCTTTATGCTCACCGGTTTGTACGGCGACCTTCCGCTCGAACAAATCCTGAACCCGCGTGCACTCGCGCAGTTGCCGCCCGGCGTCGCGCGCATCAGCGACGTGCTCGATCCGCGCAACTTCGTCTTCGCACGCTCGTACCTGCGGATCATCGATCTGCTCGAACCGTACCGCCAGGCCGTGCTGCGCGCGACGCGCGAACAGCTCGATGCCGACATCGCCCACTTCGAAGACCTGGTACGCGACGGCGCGACGATCTTTCTCACCCCGGAGGGCTTCTACAGCGGCGACGGCAAGATGCGCCCGCTGCGCGGTATCCTCGCGCGCTTGGCGCCGCTGGCGACGATCTGGCTGGTCGGGATCAGTTACGATCCCTACGTGCGCCGGCGTTTGAGCCTGCTCTATCGCGTCTTTCCCGCACGCGCCGGCGTCGCCATCGACGCGCAACTGAAAGCCGGCCGCCCGGTCACGACGAGCGCGCTGCTGTGCACCTGGCTCTTCGAACGAGACGGAGAATTCGCCCCGGCCGACGCGATCGCCGGCGTCGAGCGTCTGCTGCGCGAGCTACCGCAGACGGCCTTCGTCGCGCCCGAGCTGCGCCGCGATCCGGAACGGGCGGTACGCGACGCGCTTGACGGGCTGCGGCGCTACGGTCGCAAACACCCCGAATTTCCGCGCACCGACGACATGATCGCGTATCAGTTCAATTTTCACGCGGAGACGCTCGAAGGACTACGCGCCCTGCGCTAACGCTGCCGCAACGATGTGCGCCGCCACGTCCGCGCAGCGCGGCGCGACGCGCGCGAGCCAAAGCGCTTGGCCCCAGTTCTTCGGCCGCAGCATCGCGCGCGCCGGGTACAGCCAATCCGGCGAAAGCTCTCGCTTCGGCGTATCGAGGATCACGCGGACCGCCGCAATCGCGCTCGCCGGAATCGCGGCCGTTTCCATATCGACGGCGGCAAAGCCGCGCGATGCCCACGGCGCCCGCGCGCTGCCGGTGATCAGCGTTTCGCTGGTGAGCAGCGGCGCATCGACGTACGCATAGCCCAGACGCGCTGCCGCCGCACGTAAACGAGCGGTCCACATCGCATCACACGCGATGCTCCGTCCCGCGGTCGTCGCAACCACGGACGGAATCAGGATCGTACCGGTTGCAAGATCGTCGCGTACGCCGCCCGCAAGACCGCAGCTGACGGCGAGCCCGCGAAACGATGCCCGACCTACATTCGCAAGCCCGACGCCGGCTTCCACCACGCGAGCGCCGGCCGCCCGGCGGCGGACCGCACGTGTTTCCAATCCGGTCGCCGTAACAACCGTCGGCGGCTCATGCTGCGTATCCATGCTCTCGATACCACGCGACGGCACGCGCGAGCGCATCGCGAACCGGGCGCAGCGATACGCCGAGCGCCTGCTGCGCGGCCGAAGAATCCGCGTACATCCGCGTGCGCGAAAGCCGCACGCCTTCGAGCGGAACGAACGGCTCGGCGCGCGTGAGGCGGCAGCGCACCTCGTCGAACCACCCGGCCGCAAACATGAGCGCAACCGGGGCGCGCCAACGCGGAGCGCTGCGGCCGGTGAGTTGCGCCAGCAGATCCCAGAGGGCATCGAACGAAAGATCTTCGCCGCCGACCACGTAGCGTTCGCCGGCAGTCCCGCGTTGCAGCGCCGCGACGTGCGCTTGCGCGACCTGCTCGACGTCCACGACGTTCATTCCGCCGCTCGCAGGCGGACGGGCGATCATCCTGCCGCGCATGAAATCGACGATCATCCGGCCCGTCGGCGTTGGCTTCCAATCGCCGGGGCCAACCGGCGCGGTCGGCAAGACCGCCACGGTCGGAACGCGCCCGGCAAAGGCGGCGCGCTCTTGCAACACTTTCGATCGATGATAGGAAGCGGCGCGCAATGCGTTGGGCTCGCTTTCGTGACCGAGCGTTGCCGAGCTCGAGGTCAGCACGGCGCGTTCGACACCGGCGATGTGCGCGGCCGCGAAGAGGCCCTCGGTGCCCGCGACGTTCACGCGATAGATTCGTTCGCGATCGCTTGGTGCAAACGAGTAGTGCGCGGCGGTGTGGACGAGATAGCGGCATCCTTCCAGCGAACGCGCGACGGCGCCGGGTTCGCTCAGGTCACCGCGAACCGTCTCACATTCACCCTCGACGGCGAGCGGGGCGCGAGCGAGCGCCCGTACCTCATAGCCGGCGCCGATCAGTGCGCGCAAGACGTGCGCACCGACGAACCCGGACGCGCCGGTGAGAAAGACGAGATCGCGGCTACCGGCTGCCAAGGGCTGCGCGAATCGATTCCTTGACCGAGCCGGTGGTGCGAATCACGGCCGTCGGCTCGTAGCCGCAGTGCGCCATGCAGTTGTTGCAGCTGGGGTGCTTGCCGCGACCGTACTTCTCCCAATCGGTCTCTTCGATCAATTCCTTGTACGTTTTCGCGTACGGCGCGTCACTCATCAAGTAACAGGGGCGCTGCCAACCGAAAACCGTGTAACAGGGAATGCCCCACGGCGTGCACTCGAAATCGACCTTGCCTTCGAGGAAATCGAGATAGAGCGGGCTGTGGTTGAGCCGCCATTCCTTGCGCTTCTCGCCGGCGAACGCCTCGCGGAAAATCTCGCGCGTACGCTCGACGCCGAGGAAACCTTCCTGGTCCGGCGCTTTCTCGTAGGCGTAACCCGGTGAGATCTGCATCATGTCGACTTTGAGATCGTTGTTGAGATAGTCGAGTACGGCCCGGATCGACGCCGCGTCGTCACGATTGAAGAACGTCGTATTGGTGATGACCTTGAAACCCTTCGCCTTCGCCGTCTTGATCGCCGATATCGCTTTCTCGAACACGCCGTCGCGGCAGACCGAAGCGTCGTGGCCCTCTTCGAGCCCGTCGAGATGGATCATCCACGCGAAATACGGTGACGGCTTGAACTGATCGATCTTCTTCTCGAGCAATAGCGCGTTGGTGCACAGGAAGACGAATTTCTTGCGCGCGAGCAGTTCGCTGACGATCTGCGGCATCTGATCGTGGATCAGCGGCTCGCCCCCTGCGATCGAGACGCACGGCGCCCCGCACTCTTCCACCGCTGCAAGACATTCCTCGACGCTCAGGCGCTTGCGCAAAATGTCGGTGGGGTGCTGGATCTTGCCGCAGCCCGCGCACGCGAGGTTGCATTGCAGGAGCGGTTCGAGCTCGAGGACGAGCGGATACTTCTTCTCGCCTCGCAGCTTCTTACCGAAGATGTAACGCCCGACCGTCAGTTTCTCGTGTAACGAACTCAACGCTTTCTCGCTTTTCGGTTGCCAACGCCATCATGGGGAAGACGTGGCGATAAAGATGGTAGTTCAGGTAGAAGTCTCGTGGAAACCCCGTTCCCGTAAAATGACGCTCTTCCCAGGTTCCCTCGGGGGTCTGGGTCTCCTTGAGATAGGTCAGGCCGCGGCGCGCGGCCGGGTGGTCGCCACGTTTGGCGACCTGGAGCGCGTTGACCGCCCAGGCGGTCTGCGAGGGCGTGCTGGTGCCTACACCGGCGAACGATTCGTCGACGTAGGAATGGCAGCTCTCACCCCAGCCGCCGTCACCGTTCTGCTTGGAAATCAGCCAGGCGGCAGCGCGTTCGATCATATCTGCGCCTTCTCCCAGCATGCCCAGTGCCGATATCGCGCACCAGGTTCCGTAGATGAAGTTGACGCCCCAGCGTCCCCACCACGACCCGTCGGCCCGCTGCGTCGCGCGCAAATAGGCGACGCCGTTTGCGACGTCGGGATCGCGCGTGTCGCAACCGAGCGCCGCGAGCATCTCCACGACGTGCGCGGTCACGTCTTCGGTCGGCGGATCGATCAACGCACCGAAGTCGGCGAAGGGCATGCGATAGAGCAGCTCGCGGGTATTGTCGCGGTCGAACGCGCCCCAGGCGCCGTTTCGCGAGCGCATCGCGCGCGTCCATGCGGTACCGGTCTGCACCGCCTCGCGCACGTTCCGCGGATCGCCGGCTTCGTGCAGCGCCAAGACGACCACCGCGGTGTCGTCGATATCCGGATACGCGTCGTTGTCGAACTCGAACGCCCAACCGTTGCCGTCGCGAAAGTCGCAGCGCACGCGCCAGTCGCCCGGCGCGCCGGCGGGAATCTGCTCGTCGAGTAGCCAGCGCACCGCGCGGCGTATCACCGGATGATCGGGCGTAAAGCCGGCGAGCGCGAGCGCGCGCAACACCCAGGCCGTGTCCCACACCGGCGACATGCAGGCTTGGACACGCCATCCGTGCGCCTGGTCCGCGATGATGAAACGGTCGAACCCGCGCAGTCCCTTGCGCATCACCGGATGATCGAGTGCGTACCCCATCAAGTCCAGCGCGATCAACGAATAGACCCAGGGTGGTTGAATGCCGCCCCAACTTCCGTCGGCTTCCTGACGCTCGACGATCCAGCGCGTCATCGCGCGCATCGCCGCGCCTCGTATCGGATTGGAACCGAAGCGATCGTAGATTTTCAGCGCTCCGTCGAGCCACCACATCCATCCCGATCCCGGAACGCGATGCAGATCCGGTTCGGTTCGCGGGTCGATCACTTCGCGCACGTCGACGCCGAGCGGCCGAACCGGCCGCTTCGAGACCACGATCGTGAGCGGCGCAACCGTGCCGCGCGCCCAGCACGAGAAGTCGTACACGTTGAAGGGCATCCAGCGCGGAAAGAAGATCATCTCCGGCGGCAGCGACGGAATGCCGTCCCACGGATACACGCCGAAGAGCGCGAGCCAGATCTTGGTGAAGACGCGCGCCCGTGCAAGCCCCCCCATCCGGCGAATCACGCCGAGCGCGCGCTGCATCTGCGGGCGGGCCGGATCGAATCCGATCGCCTTCAGCGCGACATACGCTTCGATCGTCGTGCTGAGATCGGCCGGCCCGTCGTAGTAGAGCGCCCACGACCCGTCCTCGCGCTGGCAATCGAGCATGTGCGCGATCGCGCCGTCACGGAACGGCGCGAGATCGATGCCGAGAAACCGGTAGAGCAGCACCTGCTCCGCCGTCATCGTGACGTTGGTCTCGAGCTCACCGGTCCACCAACCCTGCCCGGATTGCCGTTCGAGCAGCCAGTCGATACTGCGTTCGAGCGCGTCGCTCATAAGGAACCCACTATTGCCTCCGCTGCGAGCGTTCCGCTGCGCACGGCCGATTCCATCGTGTCCGGCCAGCCGGTATCGGTCCACGAGCCAGCGATCGCAACCCGCGGATGAGCCGTGCGCTGCAGCGTTCGCGCCGTGCCGGGGCGCGGCAGATACGTCGCCTCGGGATTGCGCGTTGCCGCGGCGCGCAGCACCGATCCGCCCCGCAGCTTCGGAATGAACGCCGAGAGCTCGGTCCACACCAGGCGTTCGAGCTGCGCGGTCGGAACGGTGAGCACGTCGCCGGCGACGCTGATGCTGCAGCACACGTAACCCGCGTCCTTCTCGAACACCCATTGCAGCGGCGAGTCGAGCACCGCGGCAAAATCGAAACCCAGCGCCCCTCGATCGTGCCACACGTGCACGTCGACGATCGGATACGGATCGTACGTCTCGAGGGCGCGCACGCCGAACCGCTCGGGTGATCCCAGCAGCTTCGCGGTCGTACGCGGCGAGACCGCGAGCACGACCGCGTCGAAGCGTTCGCGCCGTCCCTCCGGCAACTGCAGGTCGACGCCGTCGTCTTCCACGTCGAGCGCCAACACGCCGGTCGAAAGATGAACCGCGCCGATACGCGCCGCCGCCGCTGCCGCGACGTGTGCGAGCGGAACCGTTGCGAAACCGAAGCGCGCCGCGGACGAATCGCGCAGAAAAGCGGTCGAGATCACGAAGAGCGCGTCGGCCGCGCTGACGCGTTCGAACGACGCGTTGAGAGCGGGGACGAAGAACGGATCCCAGAACGCGCGGCGCGTGGCGGGGTTCTGACCGTTGCGCTCGAGCCACGCGTCAAACGTGAGGTCCGGCGCAGGACGCGGGCCCAGCGCCGCTCCCGCAAACGCGCGTGCGACGCGAAGGCGGCCGCCGACGTCGAGATGACCGTAGCCGGCGAAGGAAGCCAGGAGATGCAAGGGCGCGGGCAGCGGCGCCGCGCGCAGCCGGCTCGTCGTGCCGTCGCGCGCCAACACCAGCGCTTCGAAGCGCGGCTGCTCCCGTAACGCGTCGCGCATCCCAACGCGCTCGACGAAAGCGATGAAACGCTCGCAGCAGTGAAGGAACACGTGCTGACCGTTGTCGATCTCGCGGCCGTCGATCTCAAACGAGGTTGCGCGGCCGCCGAGAAGCCGCGTGCGTTCGAACACCTCGACCTCGAAACCCCGCTCCCGCAATTCGAGCCCGGCCGCCAATCCCGCGAGCCCCGCCCCGACGATCGCGACGCGCTTCGGGTTCACACCCCCAGCCACGCGCGCACCATCGCGGCGATCTTCTCGGTCTTGGTGAGACCGGCTCGGCGATGCAAGGGCAGCGCGGGCTCCCGCTCGATCTTCTCGAGAATACGCTCGTAGATGCCGGCCATCGTCCGCACGCACGCCGCCGGACGCCGGTTGATGTAATCGAGCACCTCGTAACCGCGCGCGAAATACTCACGCGCGCGCGCCGACTCGAAAGCGATCAGCGCATCCCATCCTTCTCGTCCTTCGAGGCTCGCGCTGCGCGCGAGTTCCTCAGGATGACGCAGCCGGTCCTCGCTGATACCGAAACGCCTCAAGTCCTCGAGCGGGAGATAGATGCGCCCGAGGCCGAGATCCTCACGCACGTCACGCAAAATATTCGTGAGCTGCAGCGCGACCCCCAGGTCGTCGGCGCGCTCGAGCGCCGCGTCGTCCTCGAAACCGAAGATCCGAACGCACATCCGTCCGACCACCGAGGCGACCAGATTGCAATAGACGCGCAATTCCTCCCAGCTCGCGTACCGCGTCTTCGTTCCGTCCATCTCGACGCCGTCGATCAACATCTGGAGCTCGCGTTCGGGAATCGCGAACCGGCGCACGGCGCCCGCCAGCACCTGCATTACCGGATCGTCGTCGTATTCACCGCGTACGCACTTCGCAACGCGTTCGCGCTGACGCTGCAAGCGGCCCGGCAGATCGGGCGCGTGCGCGGTAGAATCGGCTTCGTCGTCGACTTGCCGGGCGAAATCGTACAGCGCGTAGATGGCGTTGCGCTGATCGCGCGGAAGTGAAATGAATCCCCAATAAAAATTCTTCGCTTCACGCCGCGCCATGTCGCGACAAAAGCGCTCTGCATCGTCGAGTTCAAGCACCGCTGACCGCCCGCAGAAGAATGACCGCACGCTCGCCGCCGCCGACGGTCGGCCGCTGCGCGTCGGTACCGTATCCGAGCCGTTCGATCGCAGAGCAGATTGCGAGCCCGCCCATTCGATAGAGCCGAAGCTGCAAACGCAACGCGAGGGGAACCATCCCCTCGAGCGTACGTCCCGAATCGAGCAGCCGGCGCGCGCGTTCGACCAGAGCGCGCACAGCACCCTTCGTTCCATAGGCGGCGATGTCTTCGGCCGGCAGGTATCGCCGGCCGATCTCCGCGTCGCGCTTGACGTCCTGCGCGTGATTGGCGAGTTGCAATCCGATGCACACATCATCCGACAACCCGTGTGCGCGCGCGTCGGTTACACCGAAGATCGAGAGGACCATGCGTCCCACCGGTGCAGCCGAAAGGCGGCAATAAGCGTCGAGTTGTTCCCATGTTTCGTAGACCGGCGCGCGCTGATCGAGGCGATTGGCCTCGATCAGGTCGAAAAAGGGCTGAGCGGGAATCGATCGGCGCACGATGGTTTCGCGCAGGGCGATCAGCACCGGATGGGCCGGCATCCGGCCGCCGAACGATGCGTGCAGCTCGCCGCGCCAACGCTCGAGCGCATCGAGTGCTTCTTCTCTCGATCCGCTCTCGTCGCCGAAATCATCAGTCGTTCGACAGAACGCGTAGATGCGCGCCAGGTCGAGGCGCCGGTCTGCGCCGACGAGCGGAGACGCAACCAGAAAATTTTCGTAGTGGCGCCTTGTGAGCTCGCGGCAGTACGCGTCCGCGGCCGCCAGCGTAACCGGATTCATACCGGCACCAGTTTGTCGGTCGATCGCAGTTCCCGGATCGAACGCAGCCCGAGCGAAAACATCGCGGCACGCAAGACCTCGACGATTTCGCGTGCGAGATCGGCGGCCTCGTCGGGGCCTTCGGCCGCCGCGCGCAGAAACGGCCCGGCGATGCCGGCAAGGTCGGCGCCGAGCGCGATCGCCTTGGCCGCGTCGATGCCGCTACGTACGCCGCCGCTCGCGATGATCAATTCATCGGGCGCGACCGCGCGCGCGTCACGAACGCAATCCGCGGTTGGAATTCCCCACGACGCGAACTCGCCGGCAACCCGTGCTCGCCACGCTTCCGGAATCCGGTGACGTTCGACTTCACTCCACGACGTGCCGCCCGCACCGGCCACGTCGACACCGGCGACGCCTGCCGCGAAGAGCGCGTGCACGACGCCGGCGCTCAATCCCCAGCCGACTTCCTTGACCAGTACGGGAGCGTCCACTTCCGCACAAAGCGCACCGATTCGTGCGAGCAGACCGCGAAAATCGGTATCACCGTCCGGCTGGAGCGCTTCCTGCAGCGGGTTCAAATGGAGCACGAGCGCGTCGGCGCCGACGAGTTCGATCATCCGCCGGCATTCGCGCGGTCCGTATCCTTTGTTCAACTGCACGGCGCCGAGGTTCGCAAAGAGCAGCACGTCCGGGGCGAGAGCGCGTACATCGAAGCTCTCGATCGTTTCCGGATGTTCGATGAGCACGCGTCCCGAGCCCAAACCCATCGCCAAGCCGAATTCTTGCGCGACGGCCGCCAACGTCCGGTTGACGAGAGCCGCCTGAGGCGTGCCGCCGGTCATGCACGAAATAAGGATGGGCGCCCGCAACGTGCGTCCGAAATGCGTTACGCTCGGATCGACCTCGGCCAACGCGATTTCCGGCAGTGCGCAGTGCACGAAACGATAGCGCTCGAAGCCGGTGCCGACACCTTTGGAGCGTACGTCGTTCTCGATATTGATGCGAAGATGCTCGGCCTTTCTCGACGCGGTTCCGTCACCCGAGCGGCCGCCACGTTCAGTTTCCTGCTGCAAGGCCGTATGCAATCTCCCTGAATTCCGACTGGTAGGGTGCACGAAGCGGGGAGCGCTCGACGAGCTCCACGGCTTTGCGCGCGTATCGCTGCGCGAGCGGGCTCGATTTCCCGCGCGCCTGACTTGCCAGTTGTACCACGATTCCGAGCAGCCTACCCGCGCGCTCGAGCGAACCACTCAATTCCGGTGACGCCTCGGCCATGCGCGCACCCACGCGCAGGCTGAGCGAGAGCGTGACGACCTGCGTTCCGTCGTGGGCGACGCGCATCCGGCGACGGCGGTGCCCTCGAGCCGAGCGAACGAGACGGTCGCGCCGCTCGACGCCGAGTAACACGGCATTCGCGACCATGATGCCGGCATCCAGCGTACGCTCGTCGCCGTGCACCGCATCTCGCCCCAACAATTCCAGGCACATCGCGTGAAACGCGTCGCCTGCATTCAGTGTTTGCGCGAGACCCCAGATCGAAGAGGTGGTCTTCGGCTCGGGCAAAACGGTCGGCGGCAATTGCAACTCGTCGTGGAGAGCGCAGAACCGCTGAAAGCACTCGACGGAAGCCGCGAGCGGCAGTGCGCTGCGCGTGTCCCCGCCGCACGCGTCGCAAGCCCAGAGCACCAGGCTCGCGCCGAGCGGATCCGCATACCCGAACGAGTGACGCATGATTCGTTCGAACATGTCGCTGAACTGCACGTCCGCACCGTTCAGGTACTCCAGCGCGAGCGCCCCTCGCTCACGCAGAAGAGGCAAAATCAAATCGAGTCTCCCCATCGTTCGCGCGAAGGAACGTTGCGTTCGCTCCGGTACACTATACCCCTCCAATGGCTAAGCAGCTCATCATTTCCGCGGATGATTACGGTCTTTCGACCGAAGTCAACGAGGCGGTCGAGCGCGCACATCGCGACGGGGTTCTGCAGGCAGCGAGCCTGATGGTGGCGGCCCCCGCCACACAGGATGCGATCCGGCGGGCGCGCGCTCTTCCGACGCTGCGCATCGGCTTGCACGTGGTTTTGGTGAACGGCAGGCCCCTGCTGCCGCCCGAGCGCGTCGCACCACTCGTCGACGGCAACGGAAATTTTCTCTCCGGCCTCGCGGCCGCCGGAATACGATTTTTCCTGCACCCGGACGCGCGGGCAGCGCTGAAAGCGGAGATCCGCGCGCAGTTCGAGGCCTTCGCACGCAGCGGTCTCGCGCTCGATCACGTCAACGCGCAGAATCACATGCACGTACACCCGACCGTGCTCGGCATCATCATCGCGGTTGGGCGCGAGTACGGCATGCGGGCGGTACGCGTCCCCTACGAGCCCGGCGACGCCGCGTTCCTGCGTCCCTGGCTCATGCTGATGCGCGCGCGCCTACGGCGCGCGCAAATTGCTACGAACGACGCGGTATTCGGTATTCGTGATTCCGGTCACATGACGCGCAGGCGGGTGCTGGAACTACTCGACGAGCTCACACCCGGTGTTTCCGAAATGTACTTCCATCCGGCGACGGGACCATGGAGCGGCATCGACTCGCAGATTGCCGGTTACGATTTTGCCGGAGAGCTGGACGCGCTCACGAGCCCCGAGGTTCGCACGAAAATCGTTGCCGCCGGAATCGAAACGCTCGCCTATTCGGATTTGACCGCGTGATCGTCGTCATCGTCGCGGGAGCCGCATACCTGGTTGCGGCGCTCGTCGCGACCGCCCGTTTCGCGCGCCGCCGCACGCGGCATGCGCCGGCGCAGCCCGGCGTGACCGTACTGAAGCCGATTCACGGACTCGAAGCCGAGCTGTTCGAAAATCTTTGCTCGTTTTGCGATCAAAGCTACCCGCACTTTCAAGTCGTCTTCGGCGTTGCGCGCGCTGACGACCCGGCGATCGAGATCATCCGCCGCGTAATCGAGCATTTTCCCGAAGCGGACCTCACGCTCGCCGTCGGCGAGCGGGCGGCGAGCGGCAATCCCAAAGTCGCCAACGTCGTCAACATGGTCGCGCACGCGAAACACGATCTGCTCTTCGTCGCGGATGCCGACATGCGCGTGGACCGGCACTACGTCGCGTCGGTCGCAGGCGAGTTCACCGACGAGCGCGTCGGCGCCGCGACGTGTCTGTACGGGGCACTCGCACGCGGCGGTGCGGCCTCGACACTCGGCGCGATGCAGCTCAACGATCAATTCGCGCCATCGGTGCTGGTCGCGACATTGACGGCGCCGCCGCGCTATTGCTTTGGGTCGACCATGGCCGTGCGCCGCGCCGCGCTCGACGCGATCGGCGGCTTCGCCGCGCTCGCGCCGTACGTCGCCGACGACTACATGCTGGGCGCTCTGGTCAGCGCGCACGGATATCGCGTCGCCCTTTCGCGCTACGTCGTCTACGACGTCGTCGCCGAGGCGGACTTGAGTTCACTGCTGCACCACGAGCTTCGCTGGGCGCGAACGATCCGTTCGGTCCGGCCGCTCGGATACGCGTTCTCTTTCGTCACCTTTCCGCTGCCGTTCGCGCTGCTCTGGGTCGCGCTGGGTATCACCAATGGCTCCGCGTGGATCGCGCTGGCCGTGATTCTCGCGCTTCGCGTGAGCCTGCACTACGCGGTGCGCCGCGCGCTCGCGCTTCGCGAATCTCTTCCGCCGGCGCTCATTCCGCTGCGCGACTGTCTCGGGCTGGCGGTTTGGGCCGCCGGCCTCTTTGGAAAGACCGTGCGCTGGCGCGGCCGGCGCGTCTCACTGTGAAACGGCGGCGACCTGCGCCGAGGTAACGGCGCTCGCTTTATTTCCCCAAGCGGAGCGAACGTAGGTGATCACCGCCGCGATGTCCGAGTCCGAAAGTTGTTGCCCCCAGGCGGGCATCATGCCGTTGTAGCCGTTTCCGTTCACGTGGATTTCCCCGCTCAACCCAAATTTCACGTCGTGGATGACGGCGATCGGATCGCCGATGACGGTCGGGTTTTGTGCCAGCGGCGGAAACGCGCCGCGCACGCCGCCGCCATTTGTTTGGTGGCAGGTCGAGCAGTTCGCCTGATACACGCTTTGGCCGGGGTTTACCGCCGCCGCCGTCACCGCGGCCGACGCCGCCGGAGCGGCCGAAGACGCCGCATTCCCTCCACCGCTCTTCGCGCATGCCGCGAGGACGGCGACGAACGCCAACGCAGTCAGGGAGGCGTACTTCATTCGTGCTGCGTTAGCGGCACCAGTTGCGCACTCCTCGCCGAGACCAACGCCGTCAGCGCCTCCAGCGAGTGCGCGCGAGGACGCATGAAGATCACTAGCCGTCCGGCGTGCTGCGAACGCTGCACCGCGCGTTCGAGCATGAAACGGATGTAGCTGCGCGCGGTTCGGTCGTCGACGGTTTCGTCACG
Organism: Candidatus Baltobacteraceae bacterium; assembly: GCA_035502855.1. NCBI lineage: Bacteria > Bacillati > Vulcanimicrobiota > Vulcanimicrobiia > Vulcanimicrobiales > Vulcanimicrobiaceae > Vulcanimicrobiaceae bacterium. The sequence goes on along the minus strand of DATJTX010000031.1, from coordinate 259,487 downwards.
CTGGACGATCGGAATGCCGGCGCCGGTGAATTCGGCGGCGTCCGCGTCGCCGCGCTCGTCGAAGAAGAGCAATCCGGTTCCGTTGAGCGCTTGGACGAACCGCTCGCTCGTGCGCGACGCGATGCCGTCGAAGTCGCCGAAGCGCGCGCGCAGCCGCGCAAGCTGCGATTGCGACGGAGCGGTCCCGACATGCAAGAGCACGACGTCGCCGGACTCATGCGCCAGGCGCGCGACCTCGACCGCTTCGCCGGCGTTCGGATCGATGTCGAACGCGATGGGAACGTTCAGCCGCATGAATTGCGCGTCGATCGGTGCCGACCCACCGCACAGGCCCACGACGACCGAGAGCGCCGGTTCGAGCCATCGTGCCGTAACCGCAGGCGAACGATCGACGACCACGTCGTCAGCCGAAAAGATATCATCGGCCGCGGAGTCGGAGGGATCGCGCAGCACGGCATGCACGGCCGGAGGAGGCGAAGCTCGGGCCCGCAGTGCCAACGCGGGCGGCGCGGTCGCGCGACCGCTCACGTAGCCGCTGACGATTGCCGTCAGCGCTAACGCGATGACGGCGAGCCAGAAGATTTGAGAACGCACGCGCGCGAACTCATCGCCCACACCAGCGCGACGAGCAGGAAATTGGCGACCAGCGAACTTCCGCCGTACGAGATGAACGGCAAGGTGATCCCGGTGAGTGGAAAGAGACCGATCACGCCGCCGATGATGATGAAGACTTGAAAGCCCAGCGTCGCAGCCATCCCGGTCCCGAGCAATTTGGCATAGAGATCGGGCTGTTCGCTCGCGGTCGCAAAGATGCGCCGCACGAGGACGGCAAAGAGGCCGATCACGGCGAGAGCGCCGATCAACCCGAACTCCTCCGAGAACGCGGCAAACACGTAATCCGTTGCCACGTCGGGGATGAAACCCGGATGGCCGAGATCGAGACCCGTGCCGAACAATCCGCCGGCCGCGAGCGCATAGTAGGCCTGCGAGCTTTGATAACCCGCGCCGAGCGGATCGGAGAACGGATTGCGCCACACCGCGATGCGCGTCTGCACGTACGGATAATGATGGACCGCCCAGATGACGGCCAACGCGAAGATCACCACGCCGCCGATCACGATGTCGATGCGCCGCGTGGCCACGTAGAGCAGCGCGGCGAAGGTCGAGAGCAGCAAGGTCGCCATGCCAAGGTCTCGCTGCAGCACGAGGATCGCCATCGAAGCCCCCCAGCCGATGAAGAGCGGGCCGAGGTAGCGCAAGTTGGCACGAACCGACCACGGCCGCGCGCGCGCGATGACGTCGGCGGTCTCACCCAAATACGCGGCGAGAAAGAACACGATGAACAGCTTGATCAGTTCGACGGGCTCGTACTGAACGGGGCCAAACTTGATCCACAGCCGCGCGCCGTTGACTTCTTGACCGAAGAACAGCAGCAGCACGAAGAGAACCAGCGAGGCGACGACCCAGAGGTATTTGTAGGCCGCGAAACGGCGGAAATGCGTGAACGCCGGCCCGCACGCGATCGCGAGCAGCAGCGAAACGAGCAGCCACCACTGTTGGCGCTGAGCAAGATCCGGCGCCAAGCGCGCGACCAGCAGCAGCCCGAGCCCCGCCAGGACGACGGCGAGCGCCGGCAAGATGTCGTCGCGCCTGCCGTTCGCCGGCTGCAGCAGCACCCACCCGAGCGCAAGGAACGCGAGCGCGGCGAGCAACACGGGCGGTCCAACCGAACCCGGCGGGGCGTAGGCGAGCATCAGGGCGCACGCCGCCAGCGCCGCGAGCATCGGAAGCGCCCGCCGTGCAAGGGTGATCAGCGTGCTACTGCGCCCACGCGGTGAGAAGCGCGAACGCGACCGTCAGCGCGCCCAAGAGCAGCCCAGAGCGCACGCCGATGTTCGCGCGGTACACGACGACCGGCAGCGCCGGCGTGCCGAGTTCCTCGATTGCGCGATCGCTCTCGTCGAAGCGCAAAACCAGCAGATGCTCGTTCTCGCCGGCGCGTTCGACGTGCGCGACCAATGCCTGCCGGTCGATCTCGCCGCGCACGCGGTGCCCGATCAAGATCATCACGTCGCCCGCGTCGAAGGTGACGCTGGAAACCGAGACGTCGAGCGCAGCGCTCGTTCCGAGCGCGCGCCCGAGCAGCTCGTGCGCCGTTCCGCCCAATGAGTCATCGCCGGTCAGCACGCTGATCTCGCCGCGATGCGCGAGATAAGCCGCGGTGCCGCCGGTGTGAATCACACAGGCGTAGCCGCGAACGATGACCGCGATCGTGATCGAGCAGCCCGCGGTGACGTAGTCCGCGTGCGAAGCGCTGCGCGAGAAGAGTTCGCCGTTGACGCGCGCGAGCACGCCCAAGATCGCCGTCGGTGCGGCTTGCACGCGGTCCACGGCGCGGCGAAAGCGTTCCGTGCGCAAGCGGCGTTCGCACTCGGCGCGCAAGCGCTGCAAGGTGGCCGGCCCGGCGGCCACACCGTCGATCGTGCCGAAGCCGCGCGCGACGCCGAAAAGCCACGAGCGCGGCCCCAGCTGCAAGGAGAGCGCGCAGGTACGATCGCCGCGAATCGCTACGTCCATTCTTCCAACCGTTCCACCAGCAGCCTGGTCGTACCCACGTCGATGGCGTCGCCTTCGCGCGTTTCGATCGCGCTGGTCACGCGGCGCCCGTTGATAAAGGTTCCGTTGCTGCTTCCCAGATCGCGCACGTACACCACGCCGTCTTTCGTCTCCAGCCGCGCATGCTTGCGAGAGACCTCAACGTCGGCAAGCACGAGCTGACAGCTGCGATCGCGACCGATCGTCAGCGGGCAGAGTCCTTCGAAGATGCGCTCGCGGCCAAATTCGATGACGCGCAGCATCGCGTTCACCGGCATGAGGTTGCCGATCTCGGCCGCCGAGCCGGCTCGCGGACGCGAGGCGATCAACGCGGCGAAGGCCAGCAACGCGGTGATTTCGAGCGAACCGATGCGCATCTGCGCCGCGAACGTCATCGCTATTCCCAGGCTTCCAGCCGCATCTGCGTGTTCCCGAACGTCAACACGTCACCGGAGACGACGCGCCGCGCGTCGGTGACGCGCTCGCCGTTTACGAACGTGCCGTTGGTCGAGCGAAGATCCTTGACCTCGCCGAAATCACCTTGGATCGTCAGTGTCGCGTGATTGCGCGAGACGCTCGGGTCGACCAAGAAGATATCGCAATCTTCGCTGCGCCCGATCGTCGCCGCTTTGTCGATGAAGTAGACGCCGTACGCCGGCACACCTTTCATCATGCGAAGATGGTAGCGTTTGGGCGGCGTCAGCGCGGGTGCATTGGGAATCGAGATCGTCACGTCGCTCGCCACGGCTACGTCGGCCAAACCCTGGGGGATGCCCTCGCGCGAAACCATCTCTACGTTCGGTCCTCCGTCGAAGAAGTAGACCCCCACGCGCGCCGCCATGTCGCGCAAGAGTTCGCCCCACTCGCGTTCCAAGTACGCCCGATGCTGCGCCAGCCGCGAGAAATCGTCGGGGCTGACGTAAACCAGATAGGATCCCGGAGCGAGCAGATGACCGTCATCACCGCGCGTTCGCCCCTCCATCGTCGTGACGAGCTTGCGCGCGATCTGAGCCGGCTCGAGATCGCTCGGGAAGGTTTTCGCAAACGTGCGCTCGATGAATGCCGCGCATGCCTGCTCGATTCGAGCAAACCAACTCATTTCGTTGTGCGAGTTACCGGCGCTCCAGTCTGGAAACAAAGAACCCGTCGCGGCCGTCCAACCCGGGTGGAACGAGCACGTCGCCCTCTTCCGTAATGAACGGTTCGAACGCCGCAGGAATCAGCCCCCGCTCGAAATTCGCCCGGCTTCGGAACCATTCGACGACCTCGATTGTCTCGCGCGGGTCGGTCGAACACACCGCGTAGACGAGCGCGCCGCCCTCATGGACCGACGGAGCCAGCGCTTCGAGCAAAGCCCGCTGCGTCAAGGCTAGGCGTTCGCCGTCGCCCGGCTGCTTCTTCCAGCGCGCTTCGGGGTGACGTCCTACCAGGCCGATGCCCGAGCAGGGTGCATCGATCAGCACCCGGTCGAAGCGCTGCTGCGGCTCGAGCAGGGGCGCGGTGGCGTCGCCCACGATAACCCCGGCCGCAACGCCGGCCTCCTCCAGCCGGCTTTGCAGAATCTTTGCCTTGCGCGGGTCGCGCTCGATGCACAGTTCCGATCCGTCTCCCCCCATCCGCGCCCCGATCTGCAGCGCCTTGTTGCCGCGGCCGCTGCAGGCGTCGAGAACCGCCTCCTCGGGCTGAGGGTTGAGCACTTCGACCGGCATTGCCGAACTCTCCGACTGCAGCCACCATTCGCCGCGTGCGCGCGCTTCGCGGGTATGGACCGCGGCGGCGTCGCTTTCGATAACGAGCGAATCGGCGACGAACGCCGAGGGAATGGCCGTAATGCCGTCAACCGCGAGACGCTCCTCGAACTGCGCGCGGCTCGTACGCGCGGTGTTGACCGTAACCGCGGCGCGCGCCGGCGCGTTCACCGCCGCACAAACGGCTTCGGTCTGCCCGGCGTAGACCGCGCTCCACTGCCGGACGAGCCAGCTCGGCAGCGAGTAGCGTGTGCCCAGGTACTCTTCCTCGCTGCCGAACAGATCGCGGGTCGGGTCGCGCGGCCGCATCCGCAGAAACGAGCGCAGCACCGCGTTGACCAGGTTGGCGACGCCGCGATGGCCGTGACGCTTGGCGAGGTTGACCCATTCGAAGACGGTCGCGTGCACGTCGGCAAGGGTGTAGACGAACTCGTAGACCGCCAGACGCAGAATTTCGTGAATCGCCGGAGGAAGCGGCGCTTTGCGTTCTCCGACGAACGGCTGCAGATACCAATCGAGTGCGCGCCGCATCTTGATCGCGCCGTATGCCAGTTCGGTCGCGAAGGCGCGATCGCGCGAGTCGAGATTCGCCTTGCGCGCCCGGTAATCGAGCGCTTCCTGTGCACCCCGCTCGGTTCCGCCGCCCGGCGTGATGAAGACGTCGCGTACCGTGTGCAGCGCAACGTCGCGCGCGTTCATGTCCGTTCGCGGTCGCGCCGCGACCGTTCGTAGCTCTCTGCGCTCATGCGCCCGCGGTTCGGCGCGATCAACTCGTCGATCACGACCCGTTCGCGCTCGACGTGCGCACGCAGCACTTTTACGGTTTCGCCGTCGATGAGCGCGCGCGCGCCGGGTGCGGGCGCGAAGGCGCGCACGGTGTTGACGATGCGCTGCGGCGGCCACGACCAGTCGATCTCGAGATCCTCTTTGCGAATCGGGCGGGTGAAGCTCGGCTCGCCGCGCTGCGGCTGTCCTTGCAGCGGACCACGCGCGGCGAGGTCGATCGCGTCGCCCAGCAAGTCGCCGCCGAAAAGCGCGAGGCGATCGTGCAGCGTTCCATAGTCGTCGTCGGGCGCGATCTCCACCTTCTCCTGCAACACGACCGGGCCGGTGTCCATCCCCGCGTCCATCAGCATGATCGTCACGCCCGTGACCGTCTCGCCGGCGAGCAGCGCGCTCTGGATCGGTGTCGCACCGCGGTAGTTCGGCAGCAGCGAGGGATGCACGTTGAGCGCGCCGAGCTTCGGCCGGTCGAGAAGTGCCTGCGGCAAGATCTTTCCATATGACGCAAGCGCGAAAAGATCGAACGATGCGTGGGCGATCTCTTCGAGGAACGCTTTGAGTGAGGCGGGTTCGTAGACGCGCAGCCCGAGTTCGAGTGCCGCGCTCTTGACCGGCGTCGGCTGCAGCCGGTGACCGCGTCCGGCGGGCCGGTCGGGCTGCGTCACCACGCCGGCGAGCTGCGTCTTTGCCGCGGTGACGTGAAGGCTCGGGACCGCGAACGCGCTCGTCCCAAAAAACAGTGAGCGCAAGATGAGTGACCTAGGCTTCGGCCGTTTCGACGATTTCGTGCTCTTCTTCGGTTTGCGGCAAGCGCACGTCTTTAGCCTTGTCGACGTACAGCACGCCGTTGAGGTGATCGATCTCGTGCTGCAGACATTGCGCGAAGAGTCCCTCGCCTTCGAGCCGGATCTTCTCGCCGTTGCGGTCGAGCCCGCTGACCGCAACGCGCCGGTAGCGCGTGATCTCGCCGACGAAGCCGGGGACCGAGAGGCAGCCTTCGGTCAGCTCGACCTCTTCTTCGGCCAGCTCGATCTTGGGATTGACGACGACCGCGGGATCGTGGATATCGTCTTGCACGTCGATCACGAAGAGGCGTTTGGAGACGTTGACCTGCGGCGCGGCGAGGCCCACGCCCGGTGCGGCATACATCGTCTCGAACATGTCGTCGATGAGCTGCTGAAAGAGAGGGTCGGCCAATTCTCTCGGACTGACCTTCTTGGCAACCTTACGCAACGTCGGATGACCGTCCGTGATGATCTCGCGGATGTAGGGCATGGGGCGCCTATTCTACGGCCCATGCCCTTCTGTCATCCCGAGCCCTTCGAGGAGGACCCTATTGCGTCGTGAAGCTCCCGACCGGGCCGAGCGGCGTGCAATTGCTCGACTCATTGTTGAGCCAGACGTAAATCGTCTCGCCCGAAGAGAATCCTCCGGTAAGCGTGATGCTTTGGTAGTACGGGTTGGAGATCGACGGCGTTGCCGAGGGAGAGGGGACGTTCGATGCCGGGATCGTCTCCATACCGGCGTATGTCTGTACCGAGCCGCTCAGCGAATCCGAGGTGTTGATGTAGGCGTTCCAGGTGTTCGGCAGCGGCGAAGCGACCGCGAATACGAACTGCTGCGGATTATCGGTCACGCCGGTCGCGCCGGGAATCGGATAGACCATCTGGACGGCTTCACCCGGCGAACACGTCGGCCCGGGCGTCGGAGCTTGGATCGTGGTTCCGCCGCCGCCGCAGGCGGCGATCGCCACGGCGAATACGGCAAATGCGGAACCGGCGATGAGATTGCGCAAGGTCAACATGCTACCATCCTACTCCGGCGTTCCTGGGCAAAGAATGAGAACGTTTTAGAGATCGATTAGAGAATATATCCCGAAAGATCGGCGTTTTCCACGACGTCTTTGAGCCGTTCGCGAACGTAGGCCGCGTCGATCGTCACCGCGCCGCGCTCCTCCGGCGCACCGTAGCTGATGTCTTCGAGCAGCCGCTCGAGCACGGTGTGCAACCGTCGCGCACCGATATTCTCGCTCTGCTCGTTGACTTGCATCGCGAAGCGGGCCAACTGCTCGATCGCATCCTCGGTGAACGTGAGCGCGACGCCTTCGGTCGCGAGCAACGCCCGGTACTGCTCGATCAGCGCGTTCTTCGGCTGGGTGAGAATCGTCTTGAAATCCTCGGCGGTCAGCGAGTCGAGCTCGACCCGGATCGGAAAACGTCCCTGCAACTCGGGAATCAGGTCGGAGGGCTTGCTGATGTGAAAGGCTCCCGCCGCGATGAAGAGCACATGATCGGTTTTTACCTGGCCGTGCTTGGTCGTGACCGTGCTGCCCTCGACGATCGGCAGGATGTCGCGTTGTACGCCTTCGCGTGAAACGTCGGGACCGCCGCGCGCGCCTTCACGCCTCGCGACCTTGTCGATCTCGTCGATGAAGATGATCCCATCCTCGCCCGCCCGGCGCAGCGCTTCGCGTTTGACCGCGTCCATGTCGATCAGCTTGGCGGCCTCTTCTTGGGTGAAGATGCGCCGCGCCTCGGCGACGGTGACGCGCTTTTTCGTCTTGCGTTTGGGAATCAAGCCGCCGAGCATCTCGCCCAGATCCGCGCCGCCGCCTTGGTCCATGCCGATCATGCCGATCGGCACGCTCGGCGTTTCTTCGACCTCGATCTCGATCAGGCGCACGTCGTAGAAGCCACGCTCGATCTCGCTGCGGGTTTGTTCGCGAATCCGCGCGACGTCGCTGGGCGGTCCCGACGGCGGCTGCGGCTGCGGTTGCGGCGCGGAGTTCCCGAAGATCGAACCGAGCGTCGCGGCGAACGGATTGCCGGGCGTGTTCGATCGCGTCGCGGTCTCGGGATGCAATTCGTCGATCAACCGCTCGACTGCGGCTTTCTCGGCGAGCTCCGCCACCTCGGAGCGGCGCTCTTCGGTCACCATGCGCACCGAGGCTTCGACCAGATCGCGCACCATCGACTCGACGTCGCGGCCCACGTAACCGACCTCGGTATATTTCGTCGCTTCGACTTTGACGAACGGTGCGCCGACCAAGCCGGCCAGACGCCGCGCAATCTCGGTCTTGCCGACACCGGTCGGGCCGATCATCAGAATGTTTTTCGGCGTGATCTCTTCGCGTAGGTCTTCGCGTACGTGCGAGCGGCGGTAGCGGTTGCGCAGCGCGATCGCGACCGCGCGTTTGGCCTTGCCCTGGCCGACGATGTACTTATCGAGTTCGCTCGCGATCTGGCGTGGCGTGAGTCCGGCGATGTCGGGAAGTGCGGTGGTCATGGAAGTGTTTCAACCGTGATGTCGTCGTTGGTGTAGATACAGATTTCGCCCGCGATCTCCAGCGCCTTGCGCGCAATGTCGGGCGCCGAAAGATCGCTGTTGCGCAGCAGCGCGGCGGCCGCCGCCTGCGCGTACGGTCCGCCGCTGCCGATCGCCGCGATGCCCTCGTCGGGTTCGATCACGTCACCCGTGCCGGAGAGCACGAAGAGATGGTCGGGCGTCCCGACCACGAGCAGCGCCTCGAGCCGCCGCAGCGCACGATCCTGGCGCCAGTCTTTGGCCAGCTCGACGGACGCGCGCGTGATATCTTTGAACTCGGCGAACTTGTTCTCGAACTTCTCGAGCAGCGTGATGCCGTCGGCGGCCGATCCGGCGAACCCGGCCAAAACTTTGCCGCCCGCGATCTTACGCACTTTGCGCGCGCTGTGCTTGACGATCGTCTTATCGAGGGTGACCTGCCCGTCGCCGGCGATGGCCAGCATGCCGTTGCGGCGAACGGCCAGAATAGTGGTGGAGCGAATCCTCATGTCGTCACCGTTCTACCCGTTCCAAGCGTTGGGGGTTTCATGAAGCGCACAACGGTCGTTGTCGTAGCCGCACTCCTCCTGCCGTCCGTCGCCGGCGCCCAGCCGATGTTGCGGGGCCCGATATCCGGACCGGCGCCGAACGCAGCCCGGGGCATCACCGTCACCGGCAGCGCGTCGACGCGCGTTCCCGCTACGAGCGCGCGGATCACGCTGCAAATCGTGACCGCGAACCGCGCTCTCACCCTCGACACCGAGAAGGTCCAGCCGATCGTCGACGCGCTCGTCAAAGCCGGCGCCGATCCGGCGAGTGTACGGCTGCCGATCAACTTCCGGGCTCCCGGCACCTCGAATGTGGCGACGATCACGGCGACGGCGATGCATCCGACGGTTGCGATGCTGCAAAGCGGCATCGTCACGGTCGGGACGGCGGTGGCTTCGATGAAGGGCGTTCTGCTGAATAGCGCGCAGGTCTTCCTCAGCGCAGCGGACTGTCAAACCGCTCTCGATAGCGCGCGCGAACGCGCGATCGCGCGGGCTCATGCGAAGGCCGAATCGATCGCCAAAGATCTGAACGTACATATCGGCGGCGCGATCAACGTTCAATCGATCGAACAAAACACGCCCGACGGCTCCTGCTCGACGCAGTACTTCGTCAACGGCATGATGACGGGACCCGACGCGCCCCAGACGCCGCAGGACTACGTGACGGTGCCGGTCGCCTCAACGATCACGATCACCTACGCGATCAAGTAACCGCGTTATACCGGCAGCAGGGCGATTCGGTTTTTGAAACCATCGATCGCAGCCAGCGCGCGTTGCGCCATGAGGCGACGCCGTTCTTTCTTGTCTCGAACCTCGCGGTCGAGCGGCGGGAAGTAAGCCCAGGTCGCGTTGGCCGGTTGAAAGTCGTGTGTCGCACGGTTTTGCAGATGCGCGACGACCGCGCCGAACGCACTTTCGCGCGGAAATTCGATGGGCTCGAGTCCGAGAATCGCGCGCGCCGCATGAAGACCGGTCATCGCACCGCAGGCGGCCGCCTCGACATAGCCCTCGGCGCCGGTGATCTGTCCGGCGAAGTACAGGTTCTCGTAACCGCGTAGCCGTAGACGCGCATCCAGCACGCGCGGCGAGTCGAGGAACGTGTTGCGGTGCATCACGCCGAGCCGCAGCCACTCCGCGTCGGCCAAGCCCGGCAGCTTTCCGAAGGCCGCCTTCTGCGCCGGCCACGACAGCCGCGTTTGAAATCCGACCAGGTTGAACGCCGTGCCCTCGGTGTTTTCTTTGCGCAGCTGCACGACCGCGTGCGGCGTCCGTCCGGTGCGCGGGTCACGTAGGCCGACCGGCTTGAGCGGTCCGAAGCGCAGCACGTCGTCGCCACGATCGGCCATCTCTTCGATCGGCAAGCAGCCTTCGAAGTAGTTGGCGCTTGCGTCCAGCTCGAAACCTTTGGGTTGATGGCGCTCGAGCGTGCGCAAATCGTGGAGGAGCTGCGCGTACTGCGCGCGATCGAGCGGGATGTTGAGATAGTCGTCGCCCTCGCCCTTTTCGTAGCGGGACTTCCGGTACATCGGCGATTCGTCGATCGAATCCGCAGCCACGATCGGCGAGGCCGCATCGTAGTAGTGCAGGCGCCCTTTTGTGTCATGCTGAGGTTCTCGAAGCAGTGCGTCGATGCTCTGCAGCAATGCGTCGCTCGGTAACGGGCCGCAGGCGACGATCGCCGGACGATCGAGCGGAATCGCGCTCACCTCTTGACGGTGCAGCGCGATGCGCGGATGTGCGGTGATGCGCCCCTCGACCGCGTCGGCGAATTTCGCGCGGTCGACGGCGAGCGCGCCGCCGGCCGGAACCGCGGCCTCGCGCGCGCTGGTGACGACGATCGAATCGAGCCGCGCCAGCTCTTCTTTGAGCAAGCCGACGGCGTTTTCGAGCGCCGCGCCGCGCAGCGAGTTGCTGCACACCAGTTCGGCGAGTCGTCCGGTCGTGTGCGCGGGTCCGCTCCGCAGCGGACGCATCTCGTACAGGTCGACGTCCACGCCCGCATTCGCCGCCTGCCACGCCGCCTCGCAGCCGGCCAGGCCGCCTCCGATGACGGTCAGCTTATTGAACATTTCCCATCACGGCGTCGATCCTCAATCGCATGGCGATTTCCCTTAAGCACATACACGAAACTCAAGATCGGGAATTGAATCCAGATCGAGATGCAATTGCAGCGCTTCTCCAATTCGCCTTTCGGTTTCTTCGAGCGTCGCACCGGTTGCGACGCACCCGACAACGCTCGGCGCGTGCGCTGCGTATCCGGTATCGGTCTTAGATATCTCAACGAAAAACTTCATGGCCAGAGCCCCGCCTGCCTCAAAATCGACCGTTCCAACTTCGGGGGAAGATCATCGCTCTCATGCCCGCTCACCGTCACCTTCCCGGGCTTACGTGGGTGCTTGAATTGGCGGTGCGACCCTCGTTGGGTGGTGAGAACCCAACCATCACGCTTGAGCGCCCTGAGGGCGTCTCGAACCTTCGCTGGCACTCATCTTCATTCACCCGGATCGATCCTAATGGCAAGGGGATGGGAACGCTGTCGACTCTTCGCACACGGCTAGACTTCCGCGAGTTCGCGGTCTTCGCTCGGTTCCTCACCGGAGGTGGATTTCGCGAGCGAGGAGACGTCGTGTTCCTTGTCGGCGGCACATTCGAGGTGCACGACGCCGCCGCGGCGGTTCTTCGCGACGACGTAACTTCCGCAAACCGGACAGGGCTGCGGGATCACGCGATCCCACGAGACGAAGTCGCAGTTCGGATAGTTGGCGCAGCCGTAGAACGTGCGGCCCTTCTTCGAACGGCGCTCGACGATCATGCCGCCGTCCTTGGGACACTTTGCACCGGTGTCCTTGACGATCGGTTTGGTCGTCTTGCACTCGGGATAGCCCGTGCATGAGATGAACTTGCCGAAACGGCCGGTCTTGATTACCATCGGCCGGCCGCAATTGGGGCAAATCTCGTCGGTTGGCTCGTCCTTGATCTCGAGTCGCGGCAGCTTCTTTTCCGCCTCTTCCAGCTGATGCGCGAACGGTGCGTAGAACTGGCGCAGAATCCCGGCCCAGTCGGCGTGGCCCTCGGCGACTTTATCGAGATCGCCCTCCATGCCGGCGGTAAATTTCAGATCGACGATGTCCTTGAAATGCTCGGCCAGCAGGTCGTTGACCGCGATGCCGATGTCGGTCGGCTTGAAGCGGCGCTCCTCTTGCGTTACGTAGCCCCGCGCTTGAATCGTATCGACGATCGTCGAGTAGGTCGATGGGCGCCCGATGCCGTTCTCTTCCAACGCTTTGACGAGCGTCGCTTCGGTGTATCGCGGCGGCGGTTCGGTGAAGTGCTGCTTGGGTTCGATCGCCCGCGGATCGAGCGCGTCGCGTTCGTGCAGTTCGGGCAACCGCACGCGGCCTTTGCCTCGGAGCGCACCGTTCGCCTTCGCGGCATCTTCGCCGTTTTGCGCAGCCTGCCCTGAGCCGGTCGAAGGATCTTCGTCTTTGCCTTCTTCGTATACGCGGGTGAAGCCGGCGAATTTCACGATGCTGCCGGTCGCGCGGAACGTATATTCCGCGGCGCTGATGTCGACGGTCGTTTGGTCGAGGACGGCGGGCGCCATTTGCGAGGCGGTGAAGCGCTCCCAGATCAGCGTGTATAAGCGCAGTTCATCGCGTTTGAGCACGTGCGCCACGCTCTCGGGCGTACGGAAGACGCTGGTCGGACGAATCGCCTCGTGCGCGTCTTGCGCGCCTTCGCGCACCTTGTGCGCCGCACCGCCGTGGAATTCGGCGCCGTAGGTCTGCGAGATATATTCCCGCGCGTGCTCGCGCGCCGAGTCGGCGATGCGCGTCGAGTCGGTACGCATGTAGGTGATCAGACCCTGCGTCCCCTCCGAGCCGCCCAGGTCGACGCCTTCATAGAGCGATTGGGCGATCTGCATCGTGCGCCGCACCCGCAGCCGCAGTTTACGTGATGCTTCCTGTTGGAGGGTTGAGGTCGTGAACGGCGCGGGAGCGTTGCGCCGCACCTCACGGCGCTTGATCGAGGCGACCGAGAACGCCGCGCCCTCGAGCGCCCGCAGGATCCCAGCGGCTTGCGCTTCGTTGGTGATTTCGAGCTTCTCGCCGCGATGCGCCACCAAATCGGCGGGGAAGACGGCGGAGGGATCGCGCTGCGTCGCGAGCTGAGCGGTAACGGTCCAATATTCACGCGGCGTGAACGCGTTGATCTCGCGCTCCCGATCGACGATGAGCCGCACGGCGACCGACTGCACGCGCCCGGCCGAGAGGCCGCCGCGGACTTTGGCCCAGAGCAGCGGCGAAATCTTATAGCCGACCAGCCGGTCGAGAATGCGGCGCGCTTGCTGTGCGTTCACGCGATCCATGTCGATCCGGTGCGGGTCCCGCAGCGCGGCCAGCGCCGCATCCTTGGTGATTTCGTGGAGTTCGATTCGCTTTGGGTCCTCGAGCTTGAGCAGCTCGGCCAAATGCCATGCGATCGCCTCGCCTTCGCGATCCGGGTCGGTCGCGAGATAGACGTCGCTCGCGCTTTTGACCGCGCTCTTGAGCTCTTTGATGATGTCGCCCTTGCCTTTGATCGTGAGATACTTCGGCGCGAAGTCGTGCTCGACGTCGACGCCGAGCGTGCTCTTGGGCAGATCGCGTACGTGGCCCACCGATGCCTTGACCGCATAGCGCGGCGGCAGAAACTTCTTGATCGTACGCGCCTTGGTCGGCGACTCCACGATGATCAGGGGCTTTTTCACGGGGCTAAGTATACTCCCGGGGTCAAGACCGGGGCAAACCTTGCGCCCCGAGCGAGTCGAAGAATCGACCCCGCTCGCGCACGCGCGCACGTGCGCGCGCGTACGCGTGCGTACGCGCGATTTGCATGATTCGAAAAAATCCTTTATAGTGCGCTTAAAGCGCATTTCGTGCGCTGTCCAAATAACGCTGTTCGTCCCCCGGGGGACGAGGAGGAATGAATGGACTCCGATACCATGATGAATGGCGAGACGATGGGTGAGGCCAAGAAAAAGCCGCGCCGTAAGGCTCGCCGGAAAGCCGCCGCGGGCGGACGCAAAAAGGCAGCCGGCGGACGTAAAAAAGCGACGCGCAAGAAAGCTGCCGGCGGACGCAAAAAGGCCGGCGGACGCAAAAAGGCCGGACGCAAAAAGGCGGGCGGCCGTAAGAAGGCCGGCGGACGCAAAAAGGCGGGACGGAAAAAAGCCGGACGCAAAAAGGCTGCGGGCCGCAAGAAGGCCGGCGGACGCAAAAAGGCCGCGGGCCGCAAGAAGGCCGGACGCAGAAAGTCCTCGCGCAAGAAAAAGGCTTAACCGAACGCGAGAATCTGCGCAGTTCTAAATGAAGGCGGACGTACAACGTCCGCCTCGCTTTTTAAACACCGCCTACGCGATCTGCTGTTCGATTCCACCCTCTAAACGGACGATGTAGGTGTGCACGTCGGCATTGAAGCTCCATTCGTGGAGCAAGAACCCGGCTGACTCCACCCCGATGCCCAGGCGCGAACGCCCGATCACGAATTGCGGCGAGGTGCTCGGCGCCGTGCATGCGATCGCGCCGTTCCAGGGGCGCATCAGAATCGTATGGACGTGGCCGGACACGATGCGCGCGATCTGCGGATGAGCGCGCACGACCGAAGCCAACCGCTCGACCCCGACAAAGCCGTACGCATCCATCGCCGGTATGCCGGTACGAAACGGCGGATGATGCAGCGCGACGATCGTCGGGCGGCGCGGATAGGCGGCCAGTTCGGCATCGAGCCATCCGAGGCGTTCGCCATCCACGAATCCGCCGGCGCGCCCCGGATCGGTCGAGTCCAGCGCAATGATCCGCAGCGGCCAGGCGTCGATCGCGAAGCTTGCGTGGTGGGCGAACGTCCGTAAATAACGATGATCGCGAAAGGCCCGCCGTAGCGCTTCGCGATCATCGTGATTTCCCGGAATCAAAAAGTGCGGAATTTCGAGCCGCCCGAGCATCGACCGCAATCGCCGGTACTCGTGCGGCGAACCTCGTTCGGTGAGGTCGCCCGTTGCCAGGACCAGATCGGGGCGGGGGTGGAGTGCATGCAGCCGCGCAATCGTGCGGCGAAGGTAGTCGGCGGTGTTGGGCATGTGGTGCAGCACGTGCCCCCGGCGTCGTATGTGAAGATCGGAAATCTGCGCAACGATCACACGACGAGCATAGCGCGCGCGCCTTATCCCGAAATTAACGCCGGGCCGTGGGTCAAGTCGGGTGCGGCGCCGCGGTGCTCGTCGACCCAATGGCACGCCGCAAAATGACCGCTGCCGTATTCTGTGAACGCCGGGTCTTCGACCGAGCAGCGGTCGAACGCGACCGGACAGCGCGTGTGAAAGCGGCACCCGGACGGCGGATCGACCGGTGAGGGAATATCACCGGTGAGCACGATGCGCTTGCGGCGACGCTCGGCGGACGGATCGGGAATGGGAATCGCGGAGAGCAGCGCCTGCGTGTAGGGGTGCAGCGGCCGCTCGTAGAGTTCGTCACGCGAGCTGAGCTCCACGATCTTGCCGACGTACATGACCGCGACGCGGGTGGAGATGTGGCGCACGACCGAAAGGTCGTGCGCGATGAACAGGTAGGTCAGTCCCAGTTGCGCCTGCAGGTCCTCGAGCAGGTTGATCACCTGTGCCTGGATCGAGACGTCGAGTGCGGAGACCGGCTCGTCGCAGACGATGAACTTCGGGTCGACCGCGAGCGCGCGGGCGATGCCCACCCGCTGCCGCTGGCCGCCCGAAAACTCGTGAGGGTAGCGATTGGCGCTGTAAGGCCGCAATCCGACGAGCCGCAGCAGTTCTTGGACGCGCGCCTGCGCCTGCGCACCGCGGGCGAGCCCATGAATACGCAGGGGCTCCGCGATGATCTCGCCGATCGTCATGCGCGGATTGAGACTGGCAAAGGGATCCTGGAAGATGATTTGGATTTTCCGCCGCAGGCGGCGGATCTCGTCGGCACGCATCGTCGTGATCTCGGCGCCGTCGTAGGCGATCGACCCGCTCGTTACCGCAAGCAAGTGGAGCAGCATGCGCCCGATCGTCGTTTTGCCCGACCCGGACTCGCCCACCAAGCCCAGCGTTTCGCCGGCATCGATCGTAAAACTCACGCCGTCGACGGCTTTGACGTCGGCGACATGCTGGGAAAACAGGCCCGCATGAATCGGAAAGTACTTGTAGAGATCGCGGACCTCGATCAGCGGCATGGAACCTTCCCGTCGTAGAGCCAGCAGCGTGCCGCGTGGTCGGCGCCGAAGTCGTAGAGGGCGACGGGTTCGTCGCAAACCGTCATCCGTGCATCGCAGCGCGGTGCGAACGCGCATCCGGCCGGAAGATTGAGCAAGTTCGGTGGTTGGCCTTTGATCGGCTGCAAGCGGCGATGCTCGCTCTGGTCGAGGCGGGGAAGGGATGCGAGCAGCCCTTGCGTGTACGGCATCTTCGGCTCGCTGAAAATTTGATCGGCCGTGCCGTATTCGACGAGATTTCCGCCGTACATCACCAGCACGTTCTTGCACACTTCGGCCACCACGCCGAGGTCGTGCGTGATCATGACGATGGCCGCTCCCGTCTCGTGCTGCATTTCGTTCATCAGCTCGAGGATCTGGGCCTGAATCGTCACGTCGAGCGCGGTCGTCGGTTCGTCCGCGATCAACAGTTGCGGATTGCACGAGAGCGCCATCGCGATCATCACGCGTTGACGCATGCCGCCGGAGAATTGATGGGGATAGTCGTCGATGCGTTCCTCGGGTGAAGGGATGCGGACCTTGCGCATCATTTCAGCCGCCTTGGCGCGGGAATCGGCGCGCGAATACCCCAGGTGCACGCGCACCGCTTCGGCGATCTGTTCGCCGACGGTGAGCACCGGATTGAGGCTCGTCATCGGATCTTGGAAGATCATCGCGATCTTGTGACCGCGGATCCTGCGCATCTGAGCTTCGCTCTTGGCGAGCAGGTTCTCGCCCTCGAAAAAGATGCCGTCGCTGGCGACGCTCGCGTTACGCGAGAGAAGGCGCATGATCGAGAGTGCCGTGACCGACTTCCCCGAGCCCGACTCGCCGACGATTCCCAGCGTCTCGCCGGGCTGGAGTGAAAACGAAAGGCCGTTGACGGCCGTCACCGGGCCGTCCTCCGTTCGAAACGTCGTCCGGAGGTTGCGAACGTCGAGCAATGCGCTCAGCGCGTTAGATCCCCGTTAATGACAGGATGAATCCCGTGAGCACGAAGACGACGGCGGTAAATCCGGTCAGCCGCTTGAGCTGTTCCTCACCGCCCATCCGCGAGTACGCCGACTCGACCCGTCCGCCGATCGTTCCCGAGAGACCCTCTTGTTTGGTCGTCTGAACCGCAAGCAGCACGATCAACGCGATCGCCGCGACAATGAAGATTCCGGCGATGCCGTGGGTGAGCCATCCGAAATGTTCCTGAAAGACGGTCTGCGGCTGCGTCGCGGCCGGCGGAACGACGAGGTTTTGAACGGGCGGCAGCACTTTGAGGGGCGCGCCCTTGGCGGCAGCGGTCGCGGCCTTTGCGGCTGCGGCGAGTAAAAGGGTCAACGATGTATCTCCTGATGCGGGTCGAGCGCGCGCGCAAGGCGCTCCGCGATCGCTTGCGCGGATAGCCCGAAGAGCGCGCGTTGGCTGGGCTGGGAATCGTGCGCAACCAGAACGTCGGTAACGCCGACGCGCTGCACCCGAACCGCAAGGCCCGAATCCGACACATTCTCTACGACCGCCGATCCGAAGCCGCCTGCGAGCGAGTGCTCTTCCAGCGTAAGGAACGTGTCGTGATCGGCGGCCAGTTCCGCCAGCAGCTCGCCGTCGATCGGTTTGGCGAACCGCGCGTTGACGACGGTCGGCAGCCGGTCGGAGCGGCCGAATTCTCCGCTCGCCAACAGCCCGTACGCATCGAGCGCTACCTCGACCGTATTCCCGAGGGCGAGGACCGCGACGCCGGTGCCGCGGCGCAACACCTCGGCGCGGCCGTGCTCGATCGGCGCGACCGGATCGCGGTGGCGTCCGCTGGTCGAACCGCGCGGATAACGGATCGCCGCCGGGCCGCTACGTGTAAGCGCGTGCGCCAGCATCGGCGCAAGCTCGTCTTCGTTGCGCGGCGCCATTACCGTCATGTTGGGAAGCGTGCGCAGATAGGCGACGTCGTAGAGCCCCATGTGCGTGGGACCGTCGTCGCCGACGAAGCCGGCGCGATCGAGGCAGAAGACGACCGGCAGATTCTGCACGCACACGTCATGCACGACCTGATCGTAGGCGCGTTGCAGAAAGGTCGAGTAGATCGCACACACCGGCTGCAGACCGCTGGTCGATGCGCCGGCCGCCATGCAAACGGCGTGCGCCTCGGCGATGCCGACGTCGAAGAAACGCTCCGGAAATTGCTTGGCGAATTTGGAGAGCTTCGTTCCGTCGGGCATGGCGGCGGTGATCGCGATCAGCTTGGGATACGACTGCGCAAGTTCGATCAGCGCGCCGGCAAAGACGTCGGAGAAGGTTGGCCGAGCGTCGGGCTTGACTTCGAGTTTTCCGTTTTCGACGTCGAACGCGCTCGAGACGCCGTGAAAGGTCCGCGAATCCTTCTCGGCCGGCTCGTAGCCCTTGCCTTTGACCGTGCGTACGTGCAGCAGCACCGGGCGGTCGACGCTCTTGGCCGTCTCCAGCGCCGCAATCATCGTATCGACGTTGTGCCCGTCAAACGGGCCCATGTAGCGAAAGCCCAGCTCTTCGAAGATGACCGCGGCCTTCTCGGAGGGCGCGACGAAGCGCATCGCCCCCATCTCCGCACTGGCGAACGCTTTGCGCGCGGCCCCGCCGAACGGGATGTGTCCGAACACGTCTTTGGCGCGTTCGCGCACGAAATTGGCAAACGGCTTGCTGCGCAGCATCGAAAGATACGAGGCGATCGATCCCACGTTCGGCGCGATCGACATCTCGTTGTCGTTGAGAATGACGATGAAATTCGAATGGAGCTGGCCGGCGTTGTTGAGCGCTTCGTACGCGAGCCCGCCGGTCAGCGCGCCGTCGCCCAGCACCGCGACGATCGTTTCGCCGCCGCCGGAGAGATCGCGCGCGACCGCCATTCCGTAGGCGGCCGAGACCGACGTCGAGGCGTGACCCGCGCCGAATTGATCGTATGCCGACTCGCTGCGCATCGCAAAGCCGGAGATGCCGCCGCCCTTGCGCAGGGTGTGGAACCGGTCGCGGCGGCCGCTGAGGATCTTGTGGACGTAGGCCTGGTGTGAAACGTCCCAAACCAGTTTGTCGGTCGGCAGGTCGAGAACGCGGTGAAGCGCGATGGTCAATTCGACGACGCCCAAATTCGGCGCCAGATGGCCGCCGTTGCGCGAGCACGTAACGACGAGCATGTCGCGGATTTCACGAGCGAGCACGTCCAACTCATCGCGGGAAAGGGCTTTGACGCCGGCCGGGGACTCGATTCGTTCAATGATCATAATGTGAGCGGCGATGGTTCGCCGAGGGTTGAGGGGATTCCGGCCAAGGGGGCTAATCTACCGGGCCAATGCACGATCCGCTCCAAGAGATCGTTCCGATCAAGAATCGGCGGGCCTGGCGCGACCTCGCGCGCATCCTCTCGACGATCTTCAATCCATTTCTTACCGCGCTGGCCCTCTTCGTAATCCTTGCCCATGCGAGCGCGCGCAACGAGCTGGACTTCTGGTGGCTGCTCTTCATCTCTACGTTCTTCACCTCGATCGGGCCGATGATGTACGTCTTCTGGCTCTACGGAAGCGATCGCATCTCGGATCTTGACATGTCGGTGCGGCACGAACGCGAGGCGGTCTTCAGCGCTTTCGTCGTGTTCTATCTTGCCGGCACGGTGGTGATGTGGGTCATTCATGCGCCGCGCCTGATGATCGCGGCGATGGCGGCCTATACCCTCTCGACCCTGATCGTGCAGTACATCACGCGGTATTGGAAAATCAGCACGCACGCGATCGGCATCACCGCCCCGCTGGTTGCCCTCACGCTGCTCTACGGCAGCCAGACGCTACCGTTTCTCGTCCTGATTCCGATGGTGTGCTGGGCGCGCGTCTATCTCAAAGCGCATACGCTGCTGCAAGTCCTTGCCGGCGCCGTCTTGGCGACGCTCTCGACTGCGCTCTTCTTCCATCTCTTTCACGTCGGCGCGCCGGTCGCGATCTGAGCCCGAACGCGCGCAGCGGAGGGCGCGCACGCGCCGCAGGTCTCCCTCTATCCGTAGGTGACCTTCGCGACCGGCGTAGCCCGGCGTCGGACGCGATGCGACCGGCCCGGGCGATTGGCAGGCCGGCCTAGCGGCTATGTATCCGCTAGCCGCGGACGATACTATTGGCATGGAGTTGACCCGAACCACCCCACACGATGACTATCAGCAGTCGGATGTCGGTTTGGGCTACATCCACTCCCTGGGTGAAATCCACGCGCTGCTCTTTTCGGTGGGGCGCAGCTTCGGTCCGCAACCGCATTATCGTGGCTACGCGGCGTATGGGTGGTTCCTCGGTCCGTCGAATAGCTCGAAATCATGATCTCCGAACGCGAGGACGCGCTCTTCGACCGATTCAATGCGAGCGTCTCCAAGGCGGTCGAGGACGTTCGGCGCGCCTCCGAAGCGATCGCGGCGACCGCGCAGGAACAGACCACGCTCATGGTCGCGCTTTCCGATACCGCCGGCACCCTTGCCGCTGCCTCGCGTGAGACCGCCGAGCGCCTGCAAACCGCGCAAGCTTCGGCGCGAGCCGCCGCCTCCGACTTGGGCAACTCGTTCGAAGTCGTCGAGAATTTACTCACCTCGGTGCAGCAGCTCGCGGAGCTTTCGGCCGACACCGCTACCGCGATGGACAACTTCGGCCGGCTCATGAGCGAGATCGGGCGCATGACCGAGTTCGTCGAAGACGTCAGCGACGAAACGCAGCTGCTCGCGCTCAACGCCGCAATCGAGGCCGCGCGCGCCGGAACGCATGGATTGGGATTCGCCGTCGTCGCCGGCGAGGTCGGACGGTTGGCAAAGACGACCAACGAATCGACTTCGGCGATCAAGACCCTCGTGCTGGAGATCCAGCGCGAAGCCGAGGCAACGATTCGCTCCGTCCGCGCCAACGCCGAACGCTCCGCCGAATCGGCGCCGCTCGCTGAAGTCGCACGCACGTCGCTGGCCGAGATCGCCGAACTTGCCGCCGACCTGTCCGTGACCATCGATCGGGCGGTGGTCAGCGGACGCAATCACAGCCTGGCGGCGGAGGCGATGCGCAAGGCCACCGACGGACTGGCGAACGTCGCGGCCGCGCAGGGTCGCGAAGCGCTCGAATCCGCCTTTGCAACGCAGCGCCTGGCCTACTACGGCGCGGAGATCGAATACATCTCGCGCTCGCGCACGGCGCCGAAGGCCGATCACACCACGATCAAAGTCGCGACGCTGCTTCCGCTCGGCTATCCGCCGTCGCGCGCGTGGGAATACGTCGCGAAGCGCACGCTCGAGCTTTCGAGCGGGCGGCTCACGTTCGAGCTCGAGATTCCGTTCGCCGGCGGCAGTGAAATGGAAGCGATGCTGCGCGTTCGCTCGGGCGAGCTTGACATGGTGAGCGTCACCACCTACGTTGCAGGCGCGCTGCTGCCGCTCGCGCAACTGCTCGATCTTCCGTTCGTGTTCGCCGACCGCGACGCGGCCTACCGGCTGCTCGACAGCCATCTCGGCCGGCATATCCTGACCTCGTTCGAATCGTTCGGTTTGCACGGCCTGGCGTATTTCGAAAACGGGATGCGACACTTCACCAACAACTTGCATCCGATCCGGCGTCCGGCCGACATGCGCAAGATGCGGGTGCGCATCCAAGACTCCGTGGTCTACCTCGCGCTGATGCACGCGCTCGGGGCTTCACCAAAGGTGATTCCATTCCAAGATCTCTACCGTTCGCTTCAGAATCACGAGGTGGACGCGCAGGAGAACCCGCTCGCAAACACGCTGGGCGCGCGGCTCAACGAATTCCAGCGCTACCTGTCGCTGACCGCGCACACCTACAACACGCAGATCGTGCTCGGCAACGTCGAGCGCTGGCGCTCGCTGTCCGAGGAGGATCGCGCGATCATCGAACTCGCCTTCAAAGAGGCGACCGAGTATCACCGGCGCATCGCGACCGAAGACGAGGCGCACGCGCTCGCCGAGCTGCGCAAGAATCTCGAAGTCCACGAACTCGCGCCGGACGAACGGGAAGATTTCGTCAAGGCCGCCCGGTTCGTGTGGGAACGAATGGAGCCGCTCTTCCCCACCGACGTCTTCCGCCTGCTGCTCAACCGCAATTTGGAGAGCTGGCGGCCGCGCATCAATCTTGCCGGCGGGCCGACGCACGGCTTCACCCTCAACGACATCGTCGAGTCGATCGACCGCTCCGTCAACTCGGTGCGCGCGACCGGCGACACGATCAGGACGCAATCACGCTCGCAGATCGCCAGCCTCAACCAGCTCTCGCAAGAATCGATGGGGCTGAGCTCCTCGAACGAGCAGCTCGGCAAAGATTTTCAGGCGCTCGGTGAGCGGTTCGAGCAGGTCGCACCGCAGGTGCGCATCATGCGCGACACGGTCGGCGAGTTGATCGAAACGATCAACGTGCTCTCCGCGATGGCAGTCCAGAGCCGCAGCGCGCTCGATCAATTCGCAAAGTCGATGCACCAGATCTTCAACATCATCAACCTCGTTCGCTCGGTTTCCGACAAGACGAATCTACTCGCGCTCAACGCGGCGATCGAAGCCGCCCGCGCCGGCGATCACGGCAAGGGCTTCAACGTCGTCGCCGGCGAGGTGCGAGGCTTGGCCGACAAGACCAAAGCCTCGACGCTCGACATTCGCAAGGTGCTCAGCGATCTGGAATCGCGCGGCAAGGCTGCCGGCGTCGCAATCGAAAACGGCGTCGCCAAAGCCGAACACAGCGCGCGCCAGGCGCGCATGGCGCAAGAAGCCTTCGGGCGCATCGAGCAATTTGCCAGCTCGGCTCAGTTTACGCTCGAACAGGCCGAAGACGCGGCCAACGACGAAGCCCGCCGCGCCTACGCGATGTACGGCGATTACTCACAGATGGCCGCATTGGTCGAATCGCACGTCCAGGATAGCCGCTCCGCGGCGACCTCGACGGTCGAACTCGAACGCCAGCGCCGCGCCCTGTTTAGCTAGGCGTCATCCTGAGGTGCGAGCGAAGCGAGCCTCGAAGGGCTGAGGTGCATTCGCCTCCGTCATCCTGAGGTGCGTTCGCTTCCGTCATCCTGAGGTGCTCGGTCGCACAGCGACCGAGCCTCGAAGGACGAGAAGGACGAGAAGGAACGAGAAGGACGCTTTGCAAGTCGCCGCACTTCTCCCCAGTCGCCATTTACCAATGCGCGCTTTTTCGCGCGGCTCCAACCCTTGAGATGCTTCTCCCACGCGACGGCGTCGTCAAACGTTGCAAATTCCGAAATGTGGACGCAGCGTAACGGCCGCCGTTTGAACGTATAGCAGCGTTCGTCCCAGCCGTAATCGTGCTGCCCGAGACGCTCCTCCAGTTTGCTGGTGATCCCGACGTAGAATGAATCGTCGGCACACTGTAGCATGTAAACGTAAAACCGCTTCATACGTCGTCTTCTGCTGCGCGCACTGCCGTCCGCTAGCGCCGTCGCTCTCGTCCTTCTCGTCCTTCGAGGCCGCGCTTCGCGCGGCACCTCAGGATGACGGAGGCACTGCCGTCTCAGGATGACGGAGGCACTAGCATCTCAGGATGACGGAGGCACTGCCGTCTCAGGATGACGGAGGAGGCGGGCTCGTTCGTCCTTCGAGGCCGCGCTTCGCGCGGCACCTCAGGATGACAGGAGCGAGGTAGTCATGATCACCGGCGTGCGTTCTTCCATGATGCGGGCGACGCTGGCGCGAAAGCGCTCGGGATCGCCGCTGGTTACGTAACGTGTCGTTCCGGAGCCGACCGGCGTTTCGTCGAGCGCCAAGAACTCCGCCAGCCGCGCCGCCTGGACGAACGCGGGATCGACCAATTCAACGGCCGGTCCGAGCGCAGCGCGAAAATGCGCCTCGAGCACCGGGTAGTGCGTGCAGCCGTAGACGACTGCGTCGAGCCCGGGCGGAAGCTCCGCGCAAACGCGCGCGACGGCGATGCGCGCTGCCTCGCTCTCGTGTTCGCCCGCTTCGACCAGCGGCACCAATTGCGGAGCGGCGACTTCCCACACTTCACTCTGCTGGATGGCGTTGCGAATGCGCCGGCCGTACGCCCCGGACCGAACGGTCGCCTCGGTCGCGACGACACCCACGCGCCGCGCGGCGCGCCGCTGCAGCGCGATCGTCGCCGAGTCGAGCAGGTCGAACACCTCGGCGCGGGTGGAGGGCCATCCGTACACGTCTGCGATCGCGCAGGAAGTGTTGCACGCCATGACGATCGCCTCAACCCCGCGCTCGTCGAGCCAGGCGAGGTTGCTCTGCACCAACGCGAAGAGATCGTCCGGCGCGCGTCCGCCGTACGGCACGTGCGCTTGATCGGCGAAATAGAGGATGTCGACGTCCGGCAGGCGTTCGCGTACGCGCCGGATGACGGTCAACCCGCCCAGTCCCGAATCGAACAGGCCGATCACTGCTGCGTGCTGCCGACGACCGGGTACTCGCGCGCATACTGGTCGATGCCGTTGGCGATCGCCTGGGCCATCTGCGCGCGCCAATCGGGTGAGGAAAGCTTGGCGTAATCGCCCGGATTGGTCAGAAACGCCGTCTCGATCAATACAGCCGGCATGTCGGCATGTGCGGTTACGTACAAGTGCTCCTTGACGATGCCGTCGTCTTTCGCGAGACCGGCCATTGCGATGTCGCGATCCATGATCTGAGCCAACGGCTGATCAATCGGTTTGTAGTAGTAGACCGTCGTTCCATTCGGTCCGCTATTGATGTACGCATTGCAGTGGATGCTGACGAACAATCGAGCGCCGCTCTCGTTGGCGATGTCGTCGCGCGCCTGCAAATCGTCGGCGGCGTCGTTGTCGTATCCCATTTTCTTCGCTTCAGCCGTGCTGGTCGGCGTCGCGTCGACGTCGTGATCGGTCGTGCGCGTCATCTTCACTTGCCAGCCGCGCGCAATCAGAATCGACTGCACGCGCTTGGCCATGTCGAGGGTGAGCACGGCTTCTTGAAGATCACCGTGAACCGAGCCGCGATCGTCGCCGCCGTGCCCCGGATCGATGACGATCAGCTTCGGATTGGTCGGCACGTAGCCGCGCGGGCCGAATTTCCAGCTGGTGTCGTCGCCCGAATTGCTCGCGCCGTACTCGTCGGCCGGAACCGGCGTGATCGAGGGCTGCGGTTCGTTGGCGGAGACCACCGCGCCGATCGTGCCCGTGCCCTCGCGCGGCGCGCTCTCGCCGACCATCGTCGTTCCGACGTTCACCGTGATTCCGCTCGCCGAGGGTGAAACCGCGAGCGCCGTGTCGCCGGCGAGCGAGAGCGCAACGCGAACCGTTTGCGGATCGATCTGGCGCACGCGCAGCGCGATCAACGGATTGGCCTCGGCTTGTTCCAGCGGGCCGCCCGCAAGCTGTGCGTTTTTGATGTCGATCCAGAAGCGGTCGTCCGGCGCGCGCAGACGATGCCACTCGTAGGATGCATCGCCGGTCACGCCGATCGCCACTGTTTCGCTGCCGTCGGCGAGTGTGCTCACGCTGACGCTGTCGACGGTGGCGTTCGCCGCCGCGGGCGCATTTGCGAGCGGAGATGCCGTCACTACCGGAGCGGGCGCGGTCGTCGCTTCCGCCACGACCGCCAGCGCTGCGGCGCCCGCGACGGCAAGGGATTCGCGCAGCGGCTCCATCAACGGCGGAGCGCTGCCGTTCGCGCCGAAAGCGATCTCGAATTCGCCGCTTCCCGACTGCGGCGGATCGTGCCGCGTGTTCGGTGCGAGATCGAATGAGAGGTAGGTTTTCGGATCGCGCACGCTTCCCTCGGATGTAATCTGCAGATCGCGGATGCCGCCCGCGTTGACCGTACGTTCGGGCGCGAGCGTAGTTCCCACTCCGTCGAATTCGTAGACGAGGTGATCGGGTGTATCGCCGATCGCGCGCCCGTGCAAGATTCCGCCGCCGCGCGCGACCACCACCGCCTGCGGACCATATCCTTCGACGTCGACCGACGTGAGGAGCCGTTCGAGCACGCCGCCCGCAGGCGCGACGCCGAGCGCGCGCATCAGGTCGTCGAATGGAAGGTAGACTTCGGTGCCGTTCATATACGGTGCAAAGCCGGCCTGCGCGGTGAGCGCGCCGATGCTGTACTGGTCGTCGCCGACGCCGAAGCTGATCACCTCGGGCGCGGACGTTGCAATCAGCACGGTGCGGTCTCCCGCGCGCCAGGTCAGCGCGGCGCCGAGCGCTTTGAGCAGCGAGCGCAGCGCCGGATCGTCGATGCCGATCGCGGTTGCGCCTCCAGTATGGGTGATGTGGGTGAAGGTTATCGACGATCGTTCGAATGCGTAGCTAACCGTGTCGGCACGGACGACGGTCGTTGCGAGCAGCACGAAGATCGCACACGCGCTACCAATCCGAGCGGCGAAGCGGTTCATCGAGCTCAAGATGTCCCCCCGGGAGCGTCTCTACAGTTCGGCCCTCGATCGTAATCTGGACCGCATTGATAGAGGGAATTCCCGTTAGCGTATACACCAGACCTTTGAACTCGCCGGTTTCTTGGAATGAGCCGCCGTCACTCGGTCCCATATGCAGATCGACCACGGCGGTCGGCCCGTTGACCGCAACGTCGAGCACGCGTGTGCCGCTGGGAAAGCGCACCGCCTGGATATCCGGCGGCGGCCCGGCCACCGCTTGAACCGCCGCGTAGGTCGCCAGGTCGTGCAAGCGCGCAGCACTCTCCTCGCCCGGCTGCGCGGTGCGGGTGGAAACCTGCCAGGATCCAAGTGTGGTGCCGTCAAGTTTCGTATAGTAGACGGTGAGGTTCTCGCCGCCCGGCGCGCGCGGATGTAGAAAATACCATCCGGCGGCCGCTGCCAGCGCGACGACGACGACCGCAAAAACGATTCGCAACGATCGCACTGCTTAGGTCATCCCCGCCATATGCAGCCCCAGCCAAATGTTGAGGAAGACCAGCACGACGCCGGCGATCGAATACAGCAATGCCGTACGTGCTCCGCCAGCTCGCTTTCCCGTTCGCATGGCAATCCCGTATGACGCCAGGATCGCAAGGGCGATGAGCAGATGCAGCCAAACCGCAGGAGGAATCGGAAGATGGTTCGCGCCCAGCATTGCAGCCGCTACCAGCCCGACGAGGAATTGCAATCCGACGACGGCGTTGACGACGCGCCGGCCATTGGCGGTCCAACTGAACACCACGGCGCAGAGCGCCACCAGAAAGGCCAGAACCAAATGGATTTCGAGAACGATACCAACAGCACTCATAGATAGCTCTTGTACCGAGAAGGAGAATCCGTGTCCTCTTCAACCGAACGCATTGCGCTCGACGTCGCCGATGGAACGACGATGAGTGCCTATGTTGCGCGACCGCGTTCCGGCGGCGCAGCCGGAATGATGGTTTTTCAGGAGGCTTTCGGCGTGAACGCGCACATCCGCTCGATCGCCGACCGTTTCGCGGAGCTGGGCTTCGTCGCGATCGCGCCCGAGCTGTTTCACCGCACCGGGCCCGGCTTCGAAGGCAGCTACACCGATTTCGAAGGGGCGCGAGAACACATGGCGGGCCTGCGGCCGGAGGGGTTGAACGCCGACATCGATGCAACCTACGCATGGCTGCGGACACGAGGTCTGGACGCGCGGCGCATCGGCGCGATCGGGTTTTGCATGGGCGGACGCGTCGCGTACATGGCCAACGCACGCGCCGAGCTCGGTGGAGCGGTCTCGTTCTACGGCGGCGGCATCGTGCCGGATCTACTCGGCCTAGCCACCGCCCAGAGCGGGCCGATCCTGATGTTTTGGGGCGGGCTCGACGGGCACATCGGACCCGATCAATACCGCGCCGTCTCCGACGCGCTCACGGCCGCCAAGGCCAATCACGAACAAGTGATCTTTTCCCAGGCCGACCACGGCTTCTTTTGTGATGCGCGCGCCAGTTACAACGCGATCGCCGCACGGCAAGCGTGGGCGCTGGTCAAAGAGTTTTTGGCTGCGTACGGACTGCAATAGCTGCGTGTAGCGCTTCGCGAATGCGCGCGACGTGCGGCCGCTTGTAGGCAAAGACGTCGCGCGCATCTTCGTCGTGAACGAGCATCCCGGCATCGGCTTCGAATACGAAGAGCCGCCCGTCCGGGAGTACGGTCGCATCGATGCCGAAGTAGTCGAGTCCGATTGCACGCGCGATCTGCGGCATCAGCCGGTTCCAGGCCGGCACAACCCGTTCGGGCGCCTCGAGAAAGGCTCGCTCCTCCGCGCGCAGCGCGGGCGACTCGCGCATCGGACTGGTCTGATAATGCACGCTCCACTGCGGCGCGATTGCCAAATGATATGGGTAGGCGACGCCGTCCACGAAGATCGCGCGGAATTTCCGGTAGAAGCCGTCGGCGCTTCGATACTCGATGAATCGGCCGACGTGATAGCGCGCGGCGGCGAAGCGCGCGAGGTGGCGCTCCAGGTCCGCCGCATCGGTCAGGTAGGCAAGGCCGTCGCCCGCGTGCGTATCCACCGGCCGGACCAAGGCCGGGATCGCGATCGATCCGCTCTGCTCGCGCGTCACGACGCTCGCCTGCGCGGCAAGCACGCCGTCGATACCGTCCAGGGTGTGCGCGAGCGCTTCGCGCGCCGTGCCGTTCAGGAGAGCCGGGTCGTTGAAGGCGGCGGAGGCTCGAGCGGTCAGCGCCGCGACGCGCCGGATCGCCGGCGCGGCGGCCTCGGCTGCGCCGAACGCGCAGAATGCCAGCGCGAACAGCGGAAGCGTCGGCTCCGCGTCCTCCTCGACGTAGTATTTGTGTACGGCGACGCGCGAGCGGTCGAGAATCAGCTCCAGCGGCGTGTTGACGCTGTAAGGGGCATCGCGTAAGAGCAGCAGGATCGGCGTACGCGAGCCGACCGGCAACGGATCCGGGTAGACGCGGCGCAGCGTCAGCGCGCACGTGCGATGGAACCGGCTCGTCGCGAGATCGTCGAGTACGTGCGCGATCTCCGCACAGGCCCAATGCGCGGACGCATCGGAAGGGTCGAGTTCGGCGGCGCTGCGATAGGCCTCCAGCGCGTCGACGTACCGTCCTTCGCGTACGAGCACGTTCCCGAGCATGGCGTACGTGCGCGGTGCAGGCGCGGCGCGGCAGCACACGCTCAGCTCGCGTTCCGCCTCGCTGATTCCGCTGAACGGACGAAGCGCCGGCGGGGCAACCGTATGCTCGCCCAATTCAGGAAAGCGCGCGAGGATCATGGTATCATTGGCCACCATGATTCTTGCGCTATTGCTCGCGCTGGTTCATCCCGCGCCGGCGCTGGTCGCACAGGCGGCGCCCGTCGTCAAGCGCTATCATACCGAGATCCGCCCGCGGTTTCAGGCGTTCGGGTACACCGGCGAAATGCAAATAACGATTCAGAACGGTTACGTGAACGGTACCTATCGCCCGGATACGGGCGGCCGGCTCGAAACGGTGCGCGGCGGCCGTCAAGGGTCGGATATCTGGTTCGATATCGCGACCCTCGGCGGCGTGCACATCGCGGGTAAGATGAAACCCGACGGCTCGATTATCGGCTACGGTGCGCCGCTCGGCCCGAAGGCCGGGCAGTACGTGTTTACTGCCACGCCCGAAGCTTCACCGTCCCCGCCTTAGACTGGGAGCGATGGATGCGCGTCGTGCGCAGCCTTCCACGACGCATACCAGGCGAGAACTGCGGTTACTATTCCGGTCCAGCCGCCGGCAACGGTCAGCCCGGGTTGGGCGAAACCGGCACCGAGCCAGAGCAGAATGAACGTGATCGACAAAACGATGAAGACGAGCTTCACCGGCAATGCCGTGTGGCGGACTGCCTCTATCGTCATATAGACGGTAAAAACGGCCCAGGCGAAGAGCAGATAGGCGAGGTCCTGCGGCACCGAAGCCGCCTTACCGGCAAAGAACCAGACGTAGAATGCCGTTCCGAGCCAAAACGCGCCGTACGAGCTGAACGCGGTTGCGCCGAACGTATTGCCTTGGGGAAATTCCCACATGCCGGCGAGCAATTGCGCCGAGCCGCCGTAGAACAGGGCAAAACCGATCCAGACGCCGTCGGTTGCGGGGAGCAGTCCGGCGTTGGCGCACGAGAGCAAGAATGTAGTGAGGGCAAACCCAGCGAGTCCGAGCGCTGCCGGATTCGCCATCTTCGGGGGGACTTGCATTTGAGATCCTCCGCGAGACGGATGTGCTATGCAAAAGGGAATATACAAAAGTGCACGGCTCCCTGCTTGGGGTATCGAGCAACCGGGAGCAGTACGTGTCGCACCGAAGAAACATCCACGGAGGCCGGGGCCATGGCAAAGCTGCGGACGCGTGATGGATTGGCGGAATTGCAATCCGCTGTGTGGCTTTTGCACGGGACGATCGATCCGCTCAAAGCGCTCGCCGAATGCACGCCGGCAAACGGACACGACCCCTTCGCGATACGCATTCGCGCCGGTCTGCGCGGCGTTCCGATCGAAGCGCGATTCCGATTTCTTCCGGAGAGCTGCAGCGAACGCGCGCTCTCGTTCAATTGGTCGCGCGAAGAGGAAGCGCCGCTTCCGTCAATGAGCGGCACGATCTCGTTTCGCCGCTTCGGCCCGTTGCTGATTCTGCGCGTGCACGCGCATTACGCCTGCGGTCTCGATGTCGCCGAGCGGCTCTTTTTCGAAGCCGTCGGCCGAAAATTGGCCGAGCGCACGTTTTCGGGTCTCCAACGTGCGCTCGTGTATCTTCTACAGCATCGATTACAGCATCGATGAATTACGTACGGCGCGCCTCTCCCGCTCGATAGCGGTAGACGATGCGGCCTTTGGTCAAATCATACGGCGAAAGCTCGACGTCGACCCGGTCGCCGGGAAGAATTTTGATACGGTGGCGGCGCAGACGTCCCGCGATGTGCGCGAGGATCGTGTGGCCGTTATCGAGTTCGACGGAGAACGTCGTGCTCGGAAAGACTTGCTTGACGCTGCCGTAGACTTCCAGCGGCGCTTCCTTCGTAGCGATGCTGTGAGCCTTGGGCACGCGTGATTTAGGAGTGCGAGTGCGTGTAGCGATAATCGTGGTTCCTTCTGCAATTAGCGGCGGCGGCGGCGAAAGGTACGACGGCGCACTTGCGGCGGCGCCTTGAGTTTGTTTCCGGTAAAGGTGTCCATCAGGGGATGCTCCATCCGTTCGATGGATGTTCCCATACTACGCTCGATTTGTGCGAAAAGTCCCGCTTCATCGTACGACACGAAGGTGATCGCGTCGCCGGCCTTCTGCGCGCGGGCGGTTCGCCCGATGCGGTGGATGTAGTCGGTCGGTTCCGCCGGCACGTCGTAGTTGATGACGTGGCCGAGATCAGCGATGTCGATGCCCCGCGCGGCGACGTCGGTCGCGACCAGCACCCGGTAGCGCCCTTTTTTGAATGCGTCGAGGGCGCGCGTCCGTTGAGCTTGCGAGCGATCGCCGTGGATGGCTTCGGCGCCGACGTTGTGCCGGGCCAGCGCTCCGGCCAGACGATCCGCGCGAGCTTTGGTTCGCGTAAAAACGATCGCGTTGAAGATGTTGTTGTCCTTGAGCAGATCGAGAAGCAGTTCGGTCTTCTTTTCCTGATCGACGGCGTAGACGCTCTGCCTGACCGTTTCGACCGGGGTTGCGGTGGGGGTCAGGTTGACGCGAACGGGATCGCGCAGCAGATCGTGCGCGAGCGATGCGGCCGCACCGGCGATCGTGGCCGAGAAGAACAGCGTCTGGCGGCGATTCGGCAGCTTTGTGATAATCCGCTTGACCGCCGGCAAAAAGCCGATGTCGATCATGCGGTCGGCTTCGTCGAGTACCAAGATCTCGATGCGATCCAACCGCGCCTCGCCCTGCTGCATGAGGTCGATCAGGCGCCCCGGTGTGGCAACGATGACGTCGGTGCCGCGGCGGAAGGCTTGGATTTGCGGGCGCATGCCGACGCCGCCGTAGACCGGCGCGATACGAATATCGGTGTGTTTTGCCAGCGCGCGAAGATGTTCGGTGATCTGCTGCGCGAGTTCGCGCGTCGGCGCCAGAATCAGCGCGCGGGTTCCCCGTGTGCGCTCGGGCCGGCGAAGGAGTGTTTCGAGAACGGGCAAGCCGAATGCGGCGGATTTGCCGCTGCCGGTCTGGGCGCTGGCAAGAACGTCATGCCCTTCCAGCGCGGGCGGAATCGCCATGCGCTGAATCGGAGTCGGTTCACTGAATTTGAGGTCTTCGATGCCGCGAAGAAGCGCGCCACAAAGTGGCAGTTCGGTAAAGGTTGTAGAGATAGTAGACCAATCTTTCGGTGGCGCAATTCATCGACCGCTCGAAAGATCGCGCATGAGGGAGTCGCGAGGCAGTGTCTCATGGACTCCTCGCCGACGCAACCCCTTAACCGGCAGCCGACTAAAAAGGTTGCGAAACGACCCGGAGGCCTTTGGCGGATTTGCAGCATAGCAGGCGACTTTAGCCGACAAAGCTTCAGCTTTGGCGGATAAAGTCTACCACCCGACGGCTTCGCCGTCCTTGCCGAAATCGGAACCGCCGGCATAGGCCCCGTTCGAGAGCAGCATGATCGCCTGATAGCCGCCCATCGGGGCGCGATTGCTCGAACGCACGTTGTGTCCCATCGCGCGCAAGCGATCGCCGACGAGATCGTAGAGCGGCGACTCGAGATAGAGCGTGTCGGAAATCTCGTCTTGCCGAAAGCGCGCCATGTCGCCCGCCTGCTGCACGTTGGCGCCGAGATCGATGATGTCGACGGCGATCTGTTCGTGCCCCTGCGCCTGCATATCGCCGCCCATCAATCCGAGCGTCATCAGCGGCCGGCCGCCGCGTTCGATGAAGCCGGCCATCAGCGTGTTGAATGGCCGCTTGTGCGGCGCCAGCGCGTTCGGGCTGCGCGGATTGAGCGTGAAGAGGCCGCCGCGATCGTGCAGGATGAAGCCGTAGCCCGGCACCGTGATGCCCGACCCGAACTCGTCGTAATTACTATTGACCCACGAGACCATGTTGCCCCAGCGATCGGCGGTGGAAAGCACGATCGTATCGCCCGCGCCGCTCGGTTCTCCCGGCGCCGCGATCGTAGCGGCGTGATTCGGATCGATCTTCGGACAGAGTGAGGCCGCATATTGCGTTGAAAGCAGGCGTGCGAGCGGCACGCTGACGTAGTCGGGATCGCCGTTGTACCGGTAGAGATCGGCGTACGCCAGCTTCTTTGCTTCGACCAGCAGATGCCAGTACTCGGGACTGCGCGGACCGAGCGAGGCGAGCGTTTGACCCGGTACGACCTTCGGAACGCACTGCGCGAGGATGTTGAGCGCTTCATTGGCCGCAAAGCTCTGCGTCGGCGGCGGCAATTCCAAGATATGGTAGCCGTGATAGACCGTGTCGATCGGCTTCACCCATTCGCCGCGATAGTTGGCGAGATCGGCCATCGTCATCGTACCGCCGAGCCTGCGCGAGGTGGCGACGATCGCGCGCGCGATCTCGCCGCGATAAAACACGTCGCGTCCGTATTTCTGCAAGAGCCGGAACGAGTGCGCGAGCGCCGGATTGCGGTAGATCTGCCCGGTTTTCGGCGGCACGCCGTCGATGTACCAGGTCCGCACCGAATTGGGATCGAGTCGCGTGCAGCAGCCGCGCAACGGCAGCGCGTTGGGCAGTTTCCAGATGTGCGCGATACGTTCCGAAACGGGATAGCCGTTCTGGGCGTAGTCGATCGCCGGCTGAAGCACCTGCGCAAACTTCATTCTGCCGAAACGGCGCAGCACTTCGTCCCAGCCCCACACCGAGCCGGGCACGGTGACGTCGAGGATGCCGCCCGACGGCATGCCGGAACCGGGCCCCCAGTTTTTGGGATCGTAATGATAGCCGAGCGCGTTCATGCGCGCGATCGTGGCGCCGGAAGGCGCTTCACCGCTCGCGTTGAGCACGTAATAGCGATGATCTTTCGCGATGTAAATGATGGCGAAGACGTCGGCTCCCATGCCGACCATCATCGGCTCGACGACGTTGAGCGTCGCCGCAGTAGCAACGGCGGCATCGACCGCGTTGCCGCCTTCCATCAGAATGCGCAAACCGGCTTCCGCGGCCAGCGGCTGGCTCGTCGCGACCATCCCGTTGCGAGCGAGGACCGGCGAGCGGGTCTGCTCGAGCCAGCCTTCGGCCCGAACGCCGCGCACGGCATTGTCGGCCGGAACGGCGGCTCCGAGGCAGACGAT
Organism: Candidatus Baltobacteraceae bacterium; assembly: GCA_035502855.1. Taxonomy (NCBI): domain Bacteria; kingdom Bacillati; phylum Vulcanimicrobiota; class Vulcanimicrobiia; order Vulcanimicrobiales; family Vulcanimicrobiaceae; species Vulcanimicrobiaceae bacterium. Next base: position 225,135 of record DATJTX010000031.1, on the reverse strand, counting down.
CAGGCAGAGCGCAAGCGCACGTTTCATGATTTCCTCGCCTGGGCGACGTAGCGAAATTGTCCGGACGACCACGCGCTCACGCTGCCGTCGTTCATCACGAACGATTCGAAGCCGTCGACCTCGGGATTGAATCCGGCGTTGAGGGCTTTGGTCGCTGGCCAATTCACGGCCGCTTCCTGGCGCGCTACCGCACGCGCCTTGCTGTTCGAAAATTGCGGGCTTTTCACGGCTGCATTGAGCGCAGCGGTCAGGCGTTTTGCGTCGTCCATGACGGCCGGGTTCGACGTTCGCGGCTAGTCGCCGCTGTCTCCGCCATCGACGGAGGATTCGTTGCGATGCACCGCCTTGACATCGCTTATTGATATGTTATTATCAATAATACAACATCCCCCAAACAAGGATTACGCATGTCAACAAGACTCTTCGTGGGCAACCTCCCCTTTTCAATGACCGAGGATGGCCTTAAAGCACTTTTCGAAATCGCAGGCCCTGTTACTTTCGTTCGAATTGTTATCGACCGCGAGACGGGCAGACCGAAGGGTTTTGGCTTCGTTGAATTCGAGCGACCGGAAACGGCCACCATCGCCATCGCCGAGTTCTCCGGGCGCACGATCGCGGGACGCGCGCTGGTTGTAAGTGAGGCGCGACCGCGCGAAGCGGCTGGCGCGGCCCGACGCTAGCGTGAAGCCCTCCACGACATTTACCATCAGTCGCATCGACGGAGCGATCCCCGAGTTTGCGCTGCACGAACAGTGTTGTTATCACTACGGACGCATCGATTCGGTGCGCGCGTGCCTACAAGAGCACCTTATGGCGCTACGAAAGCGAGCCCATGCGCTTAGCGCGATCCTCGCAACCGACGATCCCGAAAGGGCCGAGCGCTTGCTCATCGATCCGGTAAGCGTTCTCGTAACCGAGGTTGCTCTTCAACCCCGAAGCGAGCACATTGCATTCGACCAAATCATGACCAGCGCGTTTCGTCAGGACATTACTTGCGATCAGGACTAGACCGACAAGGTGCCCGTCGGCCGATCGGGTGCCGTCGCCGATACGGCGCGATCCCATTAGTTGACATCGGCAACTATATGGTTGATAATGTCAACTATCATGCCTCTGCCGGTCGAGCGCGTCCGCCGGTTCAATCGGTTTTACACGCGATACGTCGGGGCGCTGCAGAAAGACTTTCTCGAAAGCCCGTTCTCGCTGGCGGAAGCAAGCGTACTCTACGAGCTCGCCCAAAGCGATAACCTCACCGCGACCGAGCTCGGTAAGATGCTGCGGCTCGACAACGGTTATCTGAGCCGCATATTGCGCGATTTCGTGCATCGCGGCTTGGCTCGTCGCAAGCGGTCGGCGAGCGACGCACGTCAGAGCCACCTCTTTCTGACCGCGAAAGGACGCGAAGCCTTCGCGTCGCTCGATCGCCGGCAGCACGAAAAGGTCGCGGCCGCACTCGACGACATCACCGACGATCAGCAAGCTCGTCTCGGCGAGGCCATGCGCACGATCGAGACCATCTTGGGCGGCCAAAGCACGGGTGACGAATCGTACGTGCTCCGCACGACCTTACGGCCGGGCGATATCGGATGGGTCACGGAGCGTCAAGGCGTGCTCTATGCGCGCGAGTACGGCTGGAACGAGGAAGCGGAGGCGCTCTTCGCGCGCATTCTCGCCGGCTTCGTGGAGAACTTCGATGCGAAACGCGAGCGCTGTTGGATCGCCGAGCGCGGCGGCATCAACGTCGGCTGCATCTTTCTCGTCAAGAAGAGCGCGACGATCGCGCAACTGCGTCTGCTGCACGTCGAGGCACACGCACGCGGTCACGGGATCGGCCGGCGGCTCGTGCAGGAATGCGTCGAGTTCGCCCGCCGAGCGGGCTACAAGAAGATGATCTTGTGGACGAACGACGTGCTGCACGCCGCGCGCCATCTCTACGAAGAGGCGGGCTTCCGCCTCGTCAAGGAAGAGCGCCATCGCAGCTTCGGCAAAGATCTCGTCGGGCAGTATTGGGAGCGGGCGCTTCAGGGTCCCGTGTAGAGAAAATAGCCTTCCACCGTCCGGTTGCGGTCCATCTTGACCGTGCACGTGGTGCGCGTCTGCGAATCGCACCCCGCCCCCCAATGGTCGAACTGCATGTTCGAACTGTTGAGCTGCTCGACGGTCACCGTCGTGCCGGCGGCAAAGCGCTCTTTGCATCCACCGGTAAAGGGCCGGCAGTCGCTGATGATTTTTCCCGGCGGCGAAACGCGGTACACGCCCGGGTTTTTCATTCGCCATTCCCGCTTGTTTGCCGACGCTGAGCACCTTGAGTTCCATCTCGCCTTTGGTCGCTTGCGCGTCGGCCCATTCGGCGCTCACGGTTTTGTCGCCATCCATGACGAGCCGGCACGAACCCACCGACTGGCCGGCGCAGGAGCTCTCCCATTTCACCAATTTCGAAACGTCGGGGCCGCCGCCGCCGCGGTTCTGCCATTGCGCAATCGTCACCGTCTCGCCCTGCGGGAAACTATACGACTGCCCGTAGGCGGAGAGCACGCGATTGCCCGGGTTCGCGACCAGAATACCCGCGTATTTCGAGTTGGGGAAGTAGGTGACTTTGAACGATCGCCGTTCGATCGAAACGGATTTGTTGCCGTCCATGCGAACGCGGCAGGACTTTCCGGTTGCGCCCGCGCACGCGCCGCCCCACGTGTACGTCCAATCGACGCTCATCGTGATCGTCACTTCCGTGCCCGCCGCAAAATCATGCGCGCACGTACTAACGGCGCAGAGTCCTTCGATGCCCGACGGCTGCGAGCTGATGTATCCCGCGTCTACACCTTTGGCGACCTGCTGCGATACCGTCAATCGGTAGCTCTCGGCCTGCGCGTCGGCTTGCGGTCCCATAAACGGTACGATAACCGCCATCAAGGCGAATGGAACAACCCAGCGTCTCATATTTGTGTGCCGTTCTCGTTTGGACGAGGGACTCCCCCGCTGAGCGAACAGCGTTTGACCACAGCGTCAGCGAAAGTCACTCGCGATCGCCGCGTTCCCCTCGACGTTTGGATGTAAGATGTCGGACAAGATGTATCTCCGCTCGTACATCCGTCGGTCGTCGCTGATATCGACGACGTGCAAGCCCGTCCTCGTCAGCGTGACGTTCCACGCATCGACGTCCTTCGCAAACTGCGGTGATTCCGGTCCGGTCATGCGTTGCCAGTGGCGTCGTCGGAGACGGTAAGCCGTAGCCGTACGTGGGCGAATCACCGAGCGCGATAATGAGCGGCAGCACCGGGAACCCTCCTCGAAAGCGATCCCACCATCATATCAATCTCTCAGAATCGCGGATTAGGCTCAGGATCATCATGCTATTTTTCGCAGGGCCGGCGCACGTCGGCCAAAGCATCACCTATCGGGTCACGACGACGGTCAGCGCACAGGCTACCCCCTCCGCCTCAACGCTGCTGCTCAACTGGGCCGCGCCGACGCGACTCTATGCGCGGCTTTTGAGCAACGGAACCGCCACAGCGGTGATGGTGACGCGCGGCGACGACGGCACGCTCTCGCTCGCAACCGCGCCCAACGACCCGACCGCGGCATTGGTTGCAACGCTTTTGGGGCAACTGAATTTCGCCGGCCGGCTCGCCGCCTCACTCGACGGCAGCGATCACGGACAAATGAGCCTGAGCGTACCGGCACCGGCGACCACCGCCTCGCCCGCGCCGCAGAAGTCGTCGCCGCCGATCGACGTTCCGGTCGATATCAACGTCGTCACCAACGCGGGCTCGGCGACCTTGATCGCCGACGGCAATTCGAATCAGCACTCGTCCGAAAACTCAGGCGGTTACCGGCGAGGCCGCGGCGGGATGGGTGGCATGGGCAGCGGCGGCTGGCGATCGCATCAATCGGATCGCGGACGCGACTCGAGCGGAAAACGCGCGTCGGTCGAGATCGCGGTCGAGGCACTCTTCGATCCGTCGGGAATTCTCCAACACGAAACCTACCGCGAAACGATCACGCCGGCGGCTAAAGGCGCGCAAACGACGGAGAGCACGATCACTATCGACCGAATGTGAGGATTCCGAATGAGCGGCGAGCATGTTCAGCACCGGTGCGGCGGCTTTTTCGGTTGCGGTGACGAGCAAGGCCTGGGCGTGTTGCGCCAAGACCTTGCCGAGCAATCGTACACGGCACGTGCGGCGGATCGTCTCACGCACATGGACGAGATCGATCAAGGTGCGCTCGATGACCGCCTGACCGCGCGCCGGCGCTCGCAACGCGAGCTTTGGAAATCGAGCGCGTTCATGCGAATTCTGGCGGCGATCGGACCGTGGTTTGCGAAACGGGCCGATGCGTCGAGCACGGGCGGCGACGGTTCGCGACGCATGCCGCAAAACGAGGGCCGCGTCCACGTGGTCGAGTGCACGTCGGAGACGACCCAGCTCGGCGTGTACGATACGACGCTGCCGCCAATCTTCGCGATCGACTCCGACGACGTGATCAGCTGCCGCGACACGTGGTCGCATTTCCTCAACGCAATGCAGCCGGGCGTGCCGATCGAAAAGCTCGTGGAGATTCGCGTCAGCCATCCCGGACATGGCCCGCACTCGATCATCGGGCCGATCTGGGTGAATGACGCGCAACCCGGCGACGTGCTCGAGATTCGGTATCAGCGCCTCGAACCGTACCCGTGGGCCGCGGTCTTCAACAATCCCGGCGCGCTCGAGACGGGACTGCTCCCGACCGACTTCCCGCACGGCCAGATCAAGTACGTCGATCTCGATTTGAGCGCGATGCAGGCGGAGTTTCTGCCGCGAGTGCACGTGCCGCTCAAGCCGTTCCAAGGGACGCTCGGCGTCGCGCCGCCGGATGGCTTTTACCCGCCGTTGCGACCCGGCGTCACGAGCTCGGTTCCACCCGGGCCGCACGCCGGAAACGTCGATTTGAGTGAGATGTCCGAAGGCTCGATCATGTACATCCCGGTGTGGAAGCCGGGCGCGCTGCTCTTTACCGGCGATTCGCACGCGGTTCAAGGAGACGGCGAAATCAACTTATCGGCGCTCGAGACGCGCATGAAGGAGATGCGCATTCAGGTCGTGCTGCACAAGAACAAGAACTTCGCCTGGCCGATCGCCGAAACGGAAACGCACTGGATCGTGCTGGGTTTGGACAAGGATCTGAACCTGGCGATGACCGCGGCCGCACGCAACGCGATCACGTTCCTCTCGACGCGCGCGAACATGACCGAGTTGGACGCCTATGCGCTGCTCAGCATCGCCGGAAACTTCCGCGTCACGCAAGTGGTCGACATCGTCCGCGGTGTCCACGCGATGATTCCGAAGAGCCTATTCGCGGCGGACTTCCGGCCGCAGATCACGGTCGTGTAGGCGGGCTCAAAAGCTCGATGAAGTGCCGCGCAAGATCGTGGACGCCGGCGTGCCAGCATAGATACTACCGCCATGAGCGCTATTGGCTGCTCGGCTTGTTCAGACTCCGAGCTTCGGGCATAGGGAGTCGAGCGATGTCTGCACGACGTTGTCAACGGGCAGGTCGGCACGATGGTTGAAGTTGATGATGTACACATGTCCTTCCCAGACCGCAAGCTGGAAGACTTGCGAAACCGTGACGACCGGGGACAATCCAATGCGAAGGTCAACGGTCCATCCCGGCTGCGTCCCGCTGCAGGTGGCGTGACTATGCGAACTCGCGAGGACGCGTCCGTCCTGCGTTTCCTCCGTAATCAACTCGTGTACTTGGTCGGCTAGCGTTGAGTTCAGCGGGATTGGCCGCACCCACGCCTCCATACTATCGCCTGCGTGGGGAGTTCCGTCATGAAAATGCGGCGACACCCAGCCGTAGTCAACGGGAGCATCCGGTGGAGGAGGGCCCAAGCTGCGCCATCCCACTGGCGGCTTCATGTATGGCGGATTCGCGGGCCTGCCGGTCGTCGATGGCGACACAGCTGTCGCAGCAGCGAGAATGAGCGCAACAATCGACGCGGGCATCACTCGGCCCATGTTCCTCCGCCAAACAACACCTCCTTTGCCGGCGCAGCTGACGAATTGACTGCCCGAAAAGCACAACGGACGAATTAGTCCAAAAGTCCCTAATTCGTCTATCTAGTATAAAATTGTAAAATTGGGGGCGGGATCACAAGAATTGGCCGTAAACCAGGAATTCTCTCCCGCGCCGAGTTCACGCTAATTTGAGAAACCCATGGACGGTGGTTGACCTGGAACACGAACATTTTCGTCGTTCAAGCCGTTAAACGATTGCTAACGACGCGGGTTCGAGAGGTACATTCCATAGCGGGATGCCGGCGTTCGACGCCTGCCACGCGACAATATCAGAAGGACACATCAATTGTCCGGCCAGCTCCTCGATGTCATCAGAGGTAAACCCTCGAGAAGGCGCTTGGGCCTTCAGATAGTCCTGTGGCGCAAGCATTTCGCGAGCAAACGCTCGGGCGGCCATTTGCTCCCGCGTATACCCTCTCGTTGTTGCTCGCGTGTCCTCGCCGTTGCTAATCCACGCCATGTAGCCAGCGGTACATACGCTCATATGTCTTTCACGCGCCGTTCGGGCAATCGCTCCTATTCGAGCGTCATCACCATTTCGTTGAACCAAGCCGCGTATGCTAGCAGGTCCGCTTTGCCACAAAGCGCTTCTCGTTGGTGAGAGCGCACCCCCAAACAATTCTGCGACCGAATCGTGTGGACGCTTGTGCTCTACCCCGTATCGCTGCCGCAATTGCCTCGCGGCATCCATTCCTGTTTCATATGGCGGCTTGTCAAGGCTATCGTCCGGGGGACAGCCAAAACCCGATATGTCGATCGTTGGCGCATTCTTTAGCCGAGGCTGTTCTTTATCGACCCATGCGACAGTCTCTGATAAATCCTCAATGTTTGCGGAATCGGAGATATCATCAAGCAATGTTGGCGAAAGTGCGTTAGTGAATTCCGTTAGATCGGGAACGTCTGGATCGTACGGATCTAGCCCAAGCCGGCCCGCAAAACGACAGTAAGCGAGTTCATCCGGGTCCTGCAACGACTCAGAAACGCGGTTCCACGCTGCTCTTAGCTCTGAATATGCGTCAGACTCGCCCTTAAGACGCGCGAGCGCCTCCTCGACGATCTGCATAAGTTGCTCCTCTGTGGAAGCGCGTTCAGCTACCTGAACTGGGGATTCCGGCGTGATGAATTCGATCGCATAGGAATCCGAAGGCTCTGGTCTCCAAGCGACAAGTAGCGAGGACGCGCCCCCAGAGCAAACCGAAACGGCGGGAAACGCGTAACCGTTCGTCACTGAATCAAATCGGTGTCGCGCCTTGAATGCATCTGGATCAAGTGGGCGATACGGCTCGTAAAGCCATTGCCACCAGTGCTCGGCCAATGCTTGTGCTATAGGCTGGAGGGGTACGTTGACGAAATCGCGCGGGCTTCCGCTGCGCTTACTCACGTTCCGCGCAATCTCTATTCCGTCAAAGACGACACGTAGAGACACCATCGTGGCTCGCGCTGATGGGTCTTCTATTTGTGTCTTGAGCCAACCATCATGGATGAACTGCAGTATCCTCATGGTATTGCGATCGGCAACTTTCTAGATTGCATGCGGGTCAAGGGATAACCATGGTACTCACCAGTTACGGGACTAGCCTTCGCTTCGTAGACTAGTTCGCGATCGTCCGGATCGCGAGCCCAAACCTTGTAGGGAAAATTTTCCCCGTTCTCGATGAACTGGCGTCCCCGTATCGCATCCCTAAGTAGGTTTTGAACGCCTTCAGGCTGATGTGCCCATTTGCGAGGGCACAGTGTGCAATCCGGCTCGTGGCCTGACTCTTCGGCATCCTCGATCCTCATGGCACTTCGCCGCGGACTCGGCCGAAGCCCAAGTTTCGGAATGTCCGTATGGTACGGGCTGCCGACATATGTTGCCCGCTCGGCCAGCGCATTGCGCAGATCTTGCAGCATAGTTTCCGAGGCTGGATTTCGCTGTTTGGGAAAAGGGCGAGGCCTATGGAAGGGCATCAAGCATGATTGGCCGAGCAATCAGTGCTCCCTTTAGCACTTGCGCCAAGGGGCTACGGACCTTGGCGTCGTTGCCGGCAGCGCCCTCTGAAGGATTTCTTGCACGAGAACGCCGACGCTTCGATCCGGAGTATATGCAATCTTAGAGTCGTTGTAATGCAAGTCTAATTCGCGCAGCTTTCCAAGATCAAACCGTTCATCATGCCCGGAGCTGACATCCAGTATTGCATAGGACAGCCGGAGCGAAGTCGTAGAGGTACGCGGGCAAGTCGGTACGAGGGCAAGTCGGAACGAGCGGCTCGATTAGCGTGGTGCCGGAGCGCGAACGCAAACGTGTCCGTTCCAAGTCAGGCATCATTGCTTAACACAAGAATTCCATAAAAAATCGAATTCCTGTGTTGCAGCATAAAATTGGTGGAGCTGTCGGGGTACTGCCCCCCGAGTCCGAAAAGCCTGCCCGGCGCGTTCTCCAAGCTCAGCTTCGACTTTGACTTACTCGCACGGACGTCTCGAAGCGGGACTTACCGTACGCAGCAGATCCTTGATCTCGTACGCGAATCGAATCACGTTCGCGTACCAGCCCGAATTGATGGCCGGAGTGCGGGGCGGTTCGGGCCGACTCTCCGCGTCCGGTGACTAGCCTAGATTAGGCAGCCAGTGCGTATTCGTTGTTGGCAGATATTGCCGTTGCGATCGTTTTAGGAGAGCTCGCAACTCCGCTTGCTAACGCCGACCACGGATCTTCCCGTCGAGCCTAGTTCAGCCCCCCGGTTGCCGCCGTAGCGGACTACTTACTATAACACGGCCCGCAACCCGGTGGTGCCGCCGACCCTTCGAGGCTCGCTGCGCTCGCACCTCAGGATGACGAGCGGGTGAGCGGGGTGGTCACGAAGATCGAGATCAGCATCATGACGATCGAACCGACCAGCGTCGACTCCCAGGCCGGCCAGGGGGCGCCGGTCGCCTTGAAACCGGGCGAGAGCCAGACGGCCAGCGCGAAGAGCGCCCAATTGATCACGATCGAGAAAAGCCCGATCGTCAGGATCGTCAACGGCAGCGAGATCAATTTGAGAATCGGTCCGATGATCGCATTGACCAAGCCGAAGATCACGGCCGCGATCAGCGCGTCGACCCACGAGTTCATGTGAAAGCCAGGCACGTAGACCGCGATCAGCCAGAGCGCCGCCGCGGTGATCAGAAAGCGAAGCAGCCAGTGCATCAGGAACTCCCTTCCAAAGCGTTCTTGATTTGTGCGGCCAGGGTTGCATTCATACCCTTCACCGCCGCGATCTCATCCACGCTCGCGCGTTTGATCGCCGCCACGGAGCCGAACTCCGCGAGAAGCCGTTTGCGGCGCACAGGCCCGACGCCTGCGAGGGTATCGAGCGAGGAGCGTGTCATCGCTTTGCCCCGGCGCTGCCGATGGTAGGTGACCGCGAAGCGGTGTGCTTCGTCGCGAATGCGCATGATCAAATGCAAGCCGGGCGAGTTGGGGGCGAGCACGATCGGGTCCGGATTCCCGGGAACGTAGAGCCACTCGTGTTCTTTCGCCAGTCCAGCCACCGCTAAACCGGTCATATCGAGTTCTTCCATCACCTCGACCACCGCGCCGAGCTGTCCCTTGCCGCCGTCGATCAGGAGCAGATCCGGCTTTTTGTTGAACTTCTCTTTCTTCGCGAGCTGCTTTTCGGTCTTGTCGACGGTCTCGTCGGTTTCGTGACGCAGATAGCGCAAACGCCGGCGCAGCGTCTCCTGCATCATCGCGAAATCGTTCGGACCGCGGTCGTATTGAATCTTGAACTTGCGGTAATCGCTCTTCTTGGCGCGGCCTTCGACGAAGACGACCATCGAGGCGACCGGATTGGTCCCTTGGATGTTCGAGATGTCGTAGCACTCGATGCGATGCGGCGGTTCGGGAAGTTCGAGCGCGTCGGCCAGTTCGGTGAGCGCGCGCGCCTGCGCGCTCTCCTGCACCTCCTGATGCACGAGGAACGCGCGCAGATTCTGCTCGGCGTTCTTGCGCACCAGGCGCAGATACTCGGCCCGCTCGCCGCGCTGCGGCTGCAGGATACGCACGCGCTGGCCCTTGAGCTGCGAGAGCCAGGATTCGATCACGCCGTGATCGTCGCCGGGCAGACTCTGCACCAGCACCTCCTTCGGAACCGCGGCGGCGCCGGTTTCGCGCGTACGCGAGCGCGCCTTTTCGGGAACGGGCACCTGCACGTCCCTCGCGACGCGCGAGGGCAGCGCCGAAACGCCCGCCGGCTCGGCGGCGCTCGCGGTGCGCGCGGTGTAGAATTGCACGAGAAACTCGCCCATCAGCTCGGCGTCGGGCTGCTCGTGCACGCCGTCGAGGATGAAGTATTCCTGCGCGATCAACTTGCCGCCGCGCACCATGAAGACTTGCATGCACGCTTGGCCTTGCGCGCGCGCCGAGGCGATCAAATCCATGTCCAGGCGCGACTTCCACACCACCATCTGGTCTTCGGTGACTTGGCGAACGTGCACGATGCGATCGCGCAATCGCGCGGCCGCTTCGAAGTTCAAATGGTCGGCCGCTTCGGTCATCTCGCGCTGCAAGCGCCGCAAGAGCGAATCCTGTTTGCCTTCGAGAAACAGCACGACCTCGTCGATCATCGCGTCGTAGTCTTCTTCGCTCTGATAACCGACGCACGGCGCGAGGCAGCGTTTGATATGATACTGCAGGCACGGGCGCTTGCGCCGTCCGTCGATGGGCTCGCGGCAGGTGCGTAGCGGAAAGACCAAGCGCACCAGATCGATCAGTTCGCGCAGCGCTTTGGCGTTGGTGTACGGACCGAAGTAACGCGCGCCGTCGTCTTTGACGATGCGAGTGAAAACCACGCGCGGAAAGTGTTCGTTCGTTACCTTCAAGTAGGGATAGCGCTTGTCGTCGCGCAAGCGCACGTTGAACGGCGGCTGGTAGCGCTTGATCAGGTTCGCTTCGAGGATCAACGCTTCGATCTCGTTGGTGACGACGATCGTGCGTACGTCGACCACGCGTTCCACCATCGCCTGGGTGCGCGGATGATGCGCCGCCGAATCCTGAAAATAGGAGCGCACGCGGCTGCGCAGCGAGACGGCCTTGCCGATATAGAGAATCTCACCGCCGCGTCCGACCATCTGGTAAACGCCGGGAGCGTCGGGAATTTGCGAGAGCGTCTGCTCGAGAGGCGCCGCGTTCATACCTTTAATGTACGAAGGGCAGCACCGTATGAAGGTTGCGCCCGAGCGCCATGCCCACCCATACCAGCACGCCGCAAAAAACCGCGGATCCGAGCGCGTACCAGAGATAGAACTGGGCCAGGTTCATCTCGGCCAACCCGGCCGGAATCGAGACGATCCCGCGAATCACCGGGATGAAGCGGCAGATGAAGATCGCAAAACTGCCGTAGCGCTCGAAGAAGCCGTGCACCCGGTCCAGATTGGCATGGCTCAGATGCACGTAGCATCCATACCGGTCGATCAGCGGCCGCCCGCCGAATCGTCCGACCAGATACCCGATCGTGCCGCCGGAGACTTCGCCCAGCACCGCCACGACCACCGTGAGCCAGATGAATGGAAGATGCCCGGTAGCAGTGAGCGCGCCGGCCAACGGCATGATGATCTCAGCACCCACCGGCGCCCCGACGTTCCCGAGCAACAGCACGACGTACAGGCCGCCGTAGCCGTAATGGTCGATCAGCGATACCGCGACCTGATGGAGGTGTTCCACGCTGTGCCGGTACTACGTTCCGGTCGCCGAGTTTCGGTGCGCGCTGCGGCGCAGGATCTCCGCGGCCAGGCTCCCGCCCTCGGCGCGCACCGCCCGCAGCAGGTGCGCCGGTTCCACCGGCGCCTCGCCCGCGTAGCTTTCCGCCAGAGCGATGATCTTGCGAACGCGCGGCGTCACCAAGATGCCCTCCCACAGGCGGTCCTCGCCCGCGCCCAAATGGCGGCGCACGTCGGCGTGCAGTTCGCTCACGTCGATCCCGTCGGCATCCAAATCGTGGAGAATTTGCGGATCGCGTTCTTCGAGCAGAGCCACCATCAGGTGCTCGGCACCGACGTAGTAATGATTGTGGTTACGGCATTCTTGCTCGGCAACGCGCAACACGCGCAGCGACGCCGGACCAAATCTCTCGAACAACGATCAGACCTTAGGAAGAATCTCGGGGCGACTGGATTCGAACCAGCGACCTCTTCGTCCCGAACGAAGCGCTCTACCAAGCTGAGCCACGCCCCGACAAAACCCCCGTCTATTCTGATCATCGGCAGCCCCTCCTGCTTTAGCAAGCGGGTCCCCGCCAAGGGGAACGGGCCCCCTTTTGGGAACGGTCTTGTTCGTCCATGCGATACCTCATCGTGGGGTGCGGACGCGTCGGCTCCGCACTCGCGAAATTACTCGACGCAGACGGTCACGAGGTGATCGTCGTCGACGAGAATCCTACCGCCTTCAAGCGCCTCGGAGCCAACTTCCGCGGGCACGTCGTCGTCGGAACCGGTATCGACTACGATGTGCTCAAACGCGCCGGTGCCGCCTCCGCCGACGGCTTCGTGGCCGTGACCGACGGCGACAACCGCAACATCATGGCGGGCCTGATCGCGCAGCGCATGTTCAAGATCGGTCGCGTCGTATGCCGCATCTACGATCCGCCGCGCGGCCAGATGTATCGCGAACTGGGCATCCAGACCGTCGTGCCCACCACGGTCGGTGCCAAACTGATCCGCGATACGTTGATGGAAGCGCCGTGGGATCCGGTTCATTCCTTCGACTTCGGCAAGGTGACCTCGCTCTCGGCGATGGTTCCGCCGAGCGAGGCGGGCAAGCGCGTCGGCGAAATCGAGCGGCCCGGCCGCATCCGCATCGCGGCGATCCGGCGCGCGAACGTCGGCGTGATGGTTGCTACCAACGATCTCGTGCTCGAGGAAGGCGATCAGATCAACGCGATCGTCGCGCCCGAAGCGATCAGCGAATTCGCGCAGCTCTTCGCGGGCTGCACGCCCGAGGCGGTCAACGCCTAGTGTTTATTCTGATAGTAGGCGGCGGCAAGGTCGGCTCGTACCTGACGCGGGCGCTGCTCAACCAGCACCACGAGGTCGTCGTAGTCGAGAAGATCGAGCGCAAAGCCAAGACCCTCGATACGCTGGTCGACCGCCAGGTAACGGTGGTCGGCGACGGCTGTGACCCGACGGTGCTCGAAGCGGCCGGGGTCGCGCGCGCCGACGTGGTGGTTGCCGATACCGGGGACGATGAAGACAATCTGGTCGTCGTGCTGCTCACCAAGAAGAAATCGAAGGCGCGCTGCATCGCGCGCGTCAACAATCCCAGCAACAAGCAGATCTTCGATTCGCTCGACGGTGCCGATCCGGTCACCGTCATCTCCTCGACCGAGATCATTCTCGACGTGCTCAACGAGCACGTCAACGCGGCGAGCTACTCCGCGGCGCTCGAGACGATGCACCTGTTCGGGCGCGGCAATCTGAGCCTGGTGCGTATCAGCGTTCCCGAGGGATCGGTCGCCGCCGATCACTCGCTCGCCGATCTCTCCCTTCCGCGCAACAGCGTGATCGTGGCGATCGAACGCGAGAGCGACGACTCGATCGTCATCCCGACCGGCGAAACGCAACTACACGCCGGCGACCGCATCGTCGCGGTCTGCAAGAACGGCGCAGCCGAAAAACTCCAAGCCGTTTTCACCCGTCACCTCTCCGCTAAATAAATCCCTTTCGCAACGCAACGACGGCGGCTTGCGTTCGGTCGGCGGCGGAAAGCTTCTCCAAGATGTCGCGGATGTGTCCCTTGACCGTGCCGAGGCCGATGTTCAGCAACGCGGCAATTTCGGTATTCGCCTTTCCGTCGGCGATCGAGCGTAAAACCTCGACTTCGCGCGGCGTCAGCGGCGAACCGGCGGCCGGCGTGGGGGCCGTCCGCGATGAGAAGCGCGAGAGCACCACGTGCGCGATGCGCGGGTCGAAATACGCGCCGCCCTCACCGGCAATGCGCACCGCGTCGATCAGGACGGAAACCGGCGAGGATTTCAAACAGTAGGCGTCCGCCCCCGCGGCGAGCGCGGCCAGCACTTCTCCTTCCACGTCGATCATCGTCATGATCACGACGTGCGTGCCCGGTGCGTCGGCGCGGATCCGTTTGGTCAATTCGATTCCGTCGATGCCCGGCAGCCCCAGATCGACGATCGCAACGTCCGGCCGTTCTGCGACGACGAGCTCGTAGCCCTCGACGCCGTCGCCGGCCTCACCCACCACGTCGAACGCGGTCAGCAGCGCGGTCTTCATTCCCTCGCGCGTCAGCGCGTGATCTTCGACGATGACGATACGCGTTCGTTCGCTCACGCTCGCGCACCGTCGAGCGGGAGTTCGATCGAAAACCGGCTGCCGCGCGGCTCGCGCGGTTCGTAGGTCGCATGGCCTTGGTACTTTTCCGCGATGCGGCGCACGATATAGAGTCCCAAGCCCGTTCCTCCGCCGGCGCGCACCCCGCCGAAGCGCTGGAACAACGCTGCGCGCCGTTCGGGGGCTACGCCGTAACCATCGTCGACGACGCTTACGGTCAGGCGCCCGTCATTGACAAACGTTTCGACGCCGACGCTCCCGTTTGCCGGCGTTGCCTCGATCGCGTTGGCGACCAGGTTCGTGAGCGCGCGGCGTATCTCGTCCTCGTCCGCTTCGATCACGAGCTCCGCGTCGACGGGCGCGACGGTGAGCCGCACGCCTTTGGCGGCGGCCACCGGCTGCAATTCGCCGGCCACGCGTTCGAGCAACGGCGCAATTTCTTCGCGTCGAAACCGGCGCGAATCTTCACCCGCCTCATAACGCGCGACCAGCAGCAGCGTGTCGACCAAACGGCGCAGGTTCGCGGTCGATTCGCGCGTCGTTTGCAGAATGTGCCGATACCGCTCCGGCAATTCGCCGTATGCGCCTTCGAGCGCTTGATTCATCGTTACATCCGCGGCGACGAGCGGCGTACGCAGGTCGTGCGCGAGCGCATAGACGATGTCGCGAATCACCTCGCTGCGGTTCTGCAGCTCGGTGCGCCCTCGGCGTATCTCCTCGTTCTGTTCGGCCAAGCGAATAAAGAGACGAGCTTGTTGCAGCGCAATTGCGAGATTGTCCACGAAATCTCGAACGGCGTCTTGTTCCTCGGGCGTCGGCGTGCGTGCGCCCCAGCCGATGATCAGCGCAACCGTGCCGGTGTCCAGCTCGATCGCTGCCGCCGAAACCGCTTCGCCGAGCATGCTTGCGAGCGGGTCGTTCGCCCCGACCGTCAAGACGCCGCCGCGTGCGCGAGCGCTCTCGACGACCGATGTGATCTCGGGCGCAAGCGGTTCGCGTTTGAGCGTTACCTCGCCCTCGGAGGCGTACTCGTACGAATCGGGCACGTCCAGCGAGGTGGCGCGGATCAGGAGCAGCACGCGCGGCGCTGCGGTGATGCGCTGCGCCTCGCGCACCGCATTGCGCATGACGATCTCCATGTTCAGGCTCGCGCGAACCTGTTCCATCGCGCGGCGCAACGCGCGCTCGCGTTGAATTTGCCGTTCCCGCTCGGCGCCTTCGCCGGCGCGCCGCGCGTTTAGCTGGGCCCGCAACGTCAACGCCCCGACCAGCAAAAAGCTCGCCGCGGCGAGCACGCGATCGGCGACTGCGATCGTCTCCCAATGTCCGCCATCAGCGAGCCCATTGACGTAACCTGCCACGACGTTCGCAATTTCCGCCAGCACGACCAACCGAACGGTCAACGAAGGCCGCAGCGCAAGCGCCGACAGCGCGATCGGCCCGTTGAGCAGTATCGCTGCGACAAAAAGCTGCGGTGTTACCAGATCGACGGCCCACGCAATTGCCAAAAGCGCGTAGCAGAGAGTGGCCATTCACTCATGCGTTTCGCGGAGCGGGGACGCCGTTCATTTTGCCGAACCGGCTCGCTCCATGGATCGAACGGCGGACGAACGAGAAGCTGCACGGCGCCGGTCGGCAGAGCAGCTGCTACGCGAGTTCGGTGAGAAGGCACGGCTCGTCGTCTACGTCGCGGCGGCGCCCGGCGCGGGCAAGACGCGCCGTCTGCTGACGGACGCACGGCGACTGCAAAGCGCCGGGAAACGCGTGGCGATCGGCTGGATCGAAACCAAGGAACGGCCCGATCTCGAGCGACTGGCGGAGGGATTGCCGCGGATCGCGCCGCGCGACGTCGTGATCGGCTCGAACCATTACCCGGAGTTCGATTTGGATGCCGCGCTCAGCGCCCACCCCGACGTCATCATCATGGACGAACTCGCGCACGATAACCTCGGCGAATCCCGCAACGGCAAACGCTGGCAAGACGCCCTCGAGTTGCAGAAGGCGGGCATCACCGTGCTCGGCGCGTTCAACATCGCGCATCTCGAAACGGTTTCGACCACCGCAGAGCGTCTGATCGGCTATCCGATTCGCGAGATCGTGCCACTCTCGTTTCTCAAAGGCGCCGACGAAGTGATCGCACTCGACGCTTCGCCGGAGATCCTGCGCGAACGGCTGCAGAGCGGGAAGATCGTTCGCGACGGCGACATCGGACGGGCAGAGGCCGGCCTCTACAAAGAATCGACGCTCGCGATGCTGCGGGAGCTGCTGCTTCGAACGATCGACGAACTGACGATCCCCACCGTCTCGGCCGCGATCGCGTCCGCCGCGATTACGATCGTCCCCGACGGCGTCGATTGCGCCGTGTTCGTGCAGCGCTGCGCTCCGATCGCGGCCGCACTCGATCTGACGCTCGAAATCCTCCCGGCGCCCGGCTGCGATCAGACCGAGTTGACGCGTGTTGCGACGACGCACAACGCGGAACTGCTACCACCCCAGGAACCGGAGAGCATCGACTTCAACGCATTACGCGCGTCGCTCTTGATTCTGCCGCGCGGCAAGCTCGCCATGCGTCTGGTCAACGCGCCGGTCGAACGCGATATCGCGATCCTCGACGTCGAGCAATCCTACATCGAGCAGACAACGCTAACCACGCCGCTCTCGGGCACGCTCGGCGACCGGATGCGGGTGGGATACGGCAAGCTCACCGTCTATCTGGGCGCGGCAGCGGGCGCCGGTAAGACGTACGCAATGCTCGACCGCGGTCATCAACTGCGCGCCGAGGGGGTCGACGTCGTCATCGGGTTCGTCGAAACGCACAAACGCGCCGAAACCGAAGCGATGATCGGCGATCTGCCGATCGTCGCGCGCAAGACCATCGTGGCCGACGGCATCACCTATACCGAGATGGATCGAGAGGCCATACTCGCGCGGAAACCGCGCGTCGTTCTCGTCGACGAGCTCGCCCATACCAACGCGCCGGGATCGCTGGCGCCGAAGCGATTTCTCGACGTGCTCGCCTTCATGCGTGCCGGCATCGACGTAATCACGACGCTGAACATCCAGCACCTCGAAGCGCTCAGCGACGCGGTGTACCGGCTCACCGGAACGATCGTGCGCGAGACGTTGCCGGACGGCATCCTTCCGCTCGCCGACGAAGTGATCTTAATCGACGTCTCACCGGAGACGCTCCGCGAACGGTTGCGCGCGGGGAAGATCTACCCGCCCGAACGAATCGAGCCGGCGCTCGCGAACTTCTTCCGGACCGAAAACTTGGCCGCACTGCGCGAACTCGCGATTCGGGAGGTGCTGCGCGCCGAGATGCGCGAACGCATTGCCGCACCCTTCAATCGGATCTTACTCTCGATCGTCGGCCGGCGTGAGGATCTCTTGCTCGTTCGCAAGGCATCGCGGATGGCCGTGCGCCTCGAGGTCGACTTCGCGGTCGCGCACGTCGCGGAACGCCGCGAGCACGTCAATGAGGCGGTTCTGACCGAATTCGAGCGCGCCACCCGCGTACTCAACGTCGATTGGATCGACGAGCGCGGCGTCGACGACGCCGCAACCCGATTGCTTGCGATCGCGCGTTCCCGTCCGCAGACCGACATCGCGGTCGGCGGTACGCATCGGACGCCGCGCTGGCCGGCACGCAATTCGTTTGCACGCCGGCTGCTGGACGCAGGGGCGCGCGAGCTTCTCGTGCTGGCACGCCCGAAGCCGCCCGCCGAAAACGCCCCGCAGTCCGAAGCGTAGGCGCTAGTGAAGGTTGTCCAGCGCGAGATTCAACTGTAAGACGTTGACGCGCGGGTCGCCGAGAAATCCGAAGGTGCGCGGCTGGATCACCTTTGCGATCAAGGCGTTCACCGTTGCAACCGGCAGGCCGCGCGCCTTGGCGACCCGCGGTGCTTGATAATACGCTCCCGCCGGGCTGATGTCGGGATCGACGCCGCTGGCGCTCGACGTGACCAGGTCCATTGGAATCGGAATCGTCGCGTCGGGATTCGCCTTCTTCAGCGCGGCAATCGTAGCTTTGGTCGCGTCGATCAGTTTCTTCGAGGTCGGACCCAGGTTCGTTCCGCCGGTCTGCGTCGGATCGTACCCTTTGCCGGCAGCCGACGGCCGGCCCTGAAAATACTGCGGCTTCGTCCAGAGCTGTCCGATGATCGCCGATCCGACCGGCTTTCCGTCACGCATGACGAGCTCGCCGTTCGCCTGCCACGGAAAGAGCACTTGCGCGATTCCCGTGAACACGATCGGATAGATCAAGCCGAACGCGATCACCGTAACGATCGTGAAGAGCACCGAGGTACCGATGTGCTTGAGCGTGTTGTCTTTGATTTGCTGTACGTTTGCCACGGGGTCACCTCATGTTAAGTGCAGAGCGGCGAGGATCATGTCGACCAGCTTGATCCCGATGAACGGCACGATGATCCCGCCGACGCCGTACAGGAGGACGTTGGTCCGCAGCACGGCGTTGGCGCCGAGCGGACGATACGTGACGCCGCGCAGCGCGAGCGGAATCAGCGCGACGATGATCAGCGCGTTGAAGATGACGGCGGAGAGAATCGCGCTCTGGGGTGTGGTCAGGCGCATGACGTTGAGTTCGTTCATCACCGGATACGCCGTCGCGAACATCGCCGGTAGAATCGCGAAGTACTTCGCGACATCGTTGGCGATCGAGAACGTCGTGAGCGCGCCGCGCGTCATCAGGAGCTGCTTGCCGATCTCGACGACTTCGATCAACTTGGTGGGGTCGGAATCGAGGTCGACCATGTTCGCCGCCTCTTTGGCAGCCTGCGTGCCGGTATTCATCGCGACGCCGACGTCGGCTTGCGCAAGCGCCGGTGCGTCGTTGGTGCCGTCGCCCGTCATCGCGACCAGTCGACCCGAGCCCTGCTCGCGCTTGATCAGGTCCATCTTCGTCTCGGGCGTGGCCTCGGCGAGGAAATCGTCGACGCCCGCCTCGCCGGCGATCGCCGCCGCGGTGAGCGGATTATCACCGGTGATCATCACCGTGCGAATGCCCATCGCGCGCAAGCGATCGAACCGGTCGCGCATGTTCGGCTTGAGGATGTCCTTGAGATAGATCACGCCTAGGATCTGCGCGTTGCGGGCAACCAAGAGCGGCGTGCCGCCGGCGCGTGCGATGCGCTCGACCTGCGGCGCGAGGCCGTCGACCGGTTTGCCTCCCTGATCGCGTACCCAGGCCGTAACCGCATCCGGTGCTCCTTTGCGCAGCATCGTTCCATCCGGAAGATCGATCCCGCTCATGCGCGTGTACGCGCTGAACGGAATGAACGTCGCGCCGTCGGGTTCGGAATCCGTGATGCCGTTGGCTTGCGCCAGCGTCACGATCGAGCGGCCTTCCGGCGTCTCGTCGGGCAGCGAGGTGAGGTACGCAACGCGCATCGCGTCGGCCGGAACGGTTCCGTCGACGCTGATGACTTCGGTCGCCTGGCGGTTTCCGAGGGTGATCGTTCCGGTCTTATCCAGGAGCAGCGTGTCGACGTCACCCGCGGCTTCGACCGCGCGTCCGCTCATGGCCAGCACGTTGCGCTGCATGACGCGGTCCATGCCCGCGATGCCGATCGCGGACAGCAGTCCGCCGATCGTGGTTGGAATGAGACAGACGAGCAATGCGATCAACACCGTGACCGATTGATGCGCACCCGCGTATACGGAGAACGGCGAGAGCGTCGCGACCGCGAACAGGAAGATGATCGTCAATCCCGCGAGCAGGATCGAGAGCGCGATCTCGTTCGGCGTCTTCTGGCGTTTCGCACCTTCGACCAACCCGATCATGCGGTCGAGGAACGTTTCGCCCGGGTTTGCGGTGATGCGCACGTCGACCTGATCCGAGATCACGCGCGTGCCGCCGGTGACCGCGCTGCGGTCGCCGCCGGCCTCCCGAACGACCGGCGCCGACTCGCCGGTGATCGCCGATTCGTCGACCATCGCCGCGCCCGAAATGACGTCGCCGTCGCCGGGAATCAGCTCGCCGGTTGCAACGCGGACGACGTCGCCCTTGCGCAAGCTGCTCGAGGGGACCGTCTCGACCCCATCGCCCACGACGAGTTTCGCCAGCGTCTGCGTACGTGTTTTGCGGAGCGCGTCCGCTTGCGCTTTGCCGCGGCCTTCGGCCACGGCTTCGGCCAAGTTGGCAAAGAGCACCGTGAACCAGAGCCAGATCGAGATCGCAAAGTCGAATCCGGCCGGACCGTGGTGGATGAGGTCGCGCACGAAGAAGACGAGCGTCGCCAGCGCACCGACCTCGCACACGAACATCACCGGATTGCGGGCTTGCCAGCGAGGATCCAGCTTCTTGAACGAGTCGATGACCGCTCGGCCGAGAATCTCCCGATCGAAGAGCGAGCGTGCTTTGGGCCGACGCTCGAGCCGCCGTTGCGAAAGCACTTAAGGAGCCTCCGATGATATCAGCGTATCGATCGCGGACTTCACATTTGCCGCAGATCGAGAAGCGAGGAGGGAGCGATGCCGCAGTGCATCGTGACTGACGCAGCGACGACGAGATGTGGCGAATGTGCGCCCGCCCGGAGGGTTCGCTTTGAAGCACTCCGTCTGCGTCGTTGTCCGCTCAGTCACGGACCGCTGCGGGTACGCTCCATCGCGGACGCCTAGCATCCGGGGTGCTTCACAAGCGAACGATCGATACGTGGATATCATTGGAGGCTCCTAGAACGTCTTTCCTTGCAGCATGTAGAGTTGTTCGACGATCGGGCCGAGCGCGTCGGCCGGGAAGAACGTGAGCGCGCCGACGATGACGATCGTTCCGATCAACAGCGCGATAAAGATCGGCGAGTGCGTTTCGAAGGTGCCGGGACCGGCTGCCACCGCCTTCTTTCCCGCAAGCGCGCCGGCGAGCGCGATCGCCGGAATGAACATGCCGATGCGGCCGAAGAGCATCGCCACGCTTCCCACGAGGTTATAGAACACGTTCGGCCCGATGCCGGCGAACGCGCTGCCGTTGTTGCCGACCATCGAAGTGAACGCGTACAAAATCTCCGAGAACCCGTGCGGCCCGGCGTTGTTGAGTGTCGCGAGTCCGACAGGGGTAACCGCGGCGATCGCGGCCGGCACCAGCACGAAGGCCGGCGGGATCAAGAAAAACAGGATGGCGAGCTGCATTTCCTTGCGTTCGATCTTCTTGCCGAGATACTCGGGGGTGCGCCCGACCATCAGGCCCGCGATGAAGACCGTCAGCACGATCATCATCAGCATGCCGTACATGCCGCTGCCGACGCCGCCGAAGATGATCTCGCCGAGCTGGATGTCGACCAGCGGGACCAAACCGCCCAACGCGGTAAAGGAATCGTGCATCGAGTTCACCGCGCCGCACGACGTCACCGTGGTCATCGTCGCAAAGAGCGCCGAGGCCGCGACACCGAAGCGCGCCTCTTTGCCTTCCATGTTTGCGCCGGCGACGCCGAGGCTGTGCACGATCGGATTTCCCGCCGCCTCGCTCGCGTAGCACACGGCGAACATGGCGAGGAAGACGATCGACATCGTCGCCAAGATCGCCCAGCCTTGACGCTGGTCCTTGACCATGCGGCCGAACGTGTACGTCAGCGCCGCGCCGATCAAGAAGATCGAGAACAGTTCGAAGAGATTGCTCAGCGGCGTCGGGTTCTCGTTCGGCGAGGCCGAGTTCGCGTTCACGAATCCGCCGCCGTTGGTTCCCATGTCTTTGATCCACTCTTGCGAGGCCATCGGGCCTTGCGTGATCGTCTGCTTGAAGCCTTCGATCGAGACCACGTTGGTGTATCCATGGAAATTCTGCGGCATGCCTTGCCACACGAGAAGCAGCGAACCCACGATACAGATCGGAAGAAAAACATAAAGCAGACAGCGTGTCATGTCGGCCCAGAAGTTCCCCAACGTGTTGATCGTCGTTCGCGCGATCCCGCGGAACAGCGCGATTGCCAGGCAAATCCCGAGCGCTGCCGAGACCCAGTTGTGCCACGCGAGCCCCATCATCTGCGAGAGGTAGCTCATCGTGCTCTCGCCGGAGTAGAACTGCCAGTTCGTATTCGTCAGGAAGCTGACCGCGGTGTTCCATGCCAGATCGGGGGCGAGATTGCCGAAGCCTTGCGGGTTGAGCGGAAGCCACGCCTGCGTACGCAGCAGCGCGTAGAGAAACACCAGACCGACCACGTGGAATCCGAGGACGGCAAAGAGGTACGTGTACCACCGCATCTCCTGGTTTGGATCGATCCGGCAGATGCGGTAGATGAGCTTCTCGAGCGGTGCGAGGACCGGCGCGAGAAACGTGCGCTCTCCTTCGAACACGCGCGCCATGTAGGCGCCGAGCGGTTTGACGCAGAGGAGGACGAGGCCGAGGATGACGAGCGCTTGGACCCAACCGATGACGGTCATCACAGCTCCTCCAAACCGACCACGTAGCGATCGAAAATATAGAACACGACGACTCCGATGGCGATGATCCCTAACTCGAGCAGCATGTCGTGACTCCTAGAATTTTTCCGGACGAAGCATCGCATACGTGAGATACACGAGACCGGCGAGGGTCAAAATGATACCGACGACGTCATCGAATTGCATCAGAATTGCGCTCCCAGTTCGACGAGAAAGCGGGATTGATCGGTAAGTGTCCCGGTGGGGCCGAACCCGACGATCGCATCGTTCACCGTGACCAACGAGTATTCGGCGCGCGCGAAGAACGGGCCGGGATGATATTGCGGCGTAATCGTCCACGTGGTGGCGCGGCTTCCGGGGCCAAAGCCGACGAGATCCGCGTTGAGCGAGGTGTCGGCGGTCGCGCCATGGTTGCCGAACGACTCGAAGCGCCCGCCGACCGAATAGACGGCGTTCCACGCGTAGTTCGCGAGGAGGGCGGCACCGAGTGCGCTCTCGCTGCCGGTGTAGCCGAGTGCGGCCGAGGCGGGCGATTGGACGTAGAGTACGTACGGTTCGAGCTGCAGCTTTCCGAACTGCTGCGTCAGCATGAAATCGTACTCCCGTTTGTTCGCGATTGCAGCGGTGACGTTCGGCGGCGTGTTTGCGCCCGGAACGATGAACGCGAAGCTCCAGTCGGTGTTGGCCGTCGGCGCCCAGCCGGCCAGGCCCTCGACCGCGCGTCCGCTGCTGCCGGAATAGTAGCCGTCGTCGTACTCGAGATCGCCGGTCATCTTACCGTTGGTGTACGCGACGCGCACGCCGCGGCTGAACGTCGGCTCCGCCGCCCACACGATGCCGCGCTGAATATCGACATTCTGAAAGGTGAAGCCGTTCTCTTGGCCGAGCATGGTCGCGAGCTGACCAGCGCTCACCGTCACGTTGCCGTTCGGGACATACGCCACATCGTACGCCGGCACGGCACCGTACAGCGCGGTGTTCGCGCCCGGCTGCCTCGTCGTCGGGACGAGCGGCTGACCGGCCACCGGAAACGCGTACGCGCCGGTGGTCACGCTCGCTTGCACTCGTCCGGTGTTTTTCGAGAAGGTGAGGAGCGCGTTGCTTACGTCGGTTTGGGTCGCAAGATCGCTCTGCGTCTTGAAATTCCCGTATCCGGAAAAGGCGCCGTGCACCGAGTATGCGGGCGCAGGCGAAGCCGTCGGCGCCGGGGATGGTGACGGAGTTGCGGAAGGCGATGCAGCAACGATCGCCGCCAAAACGAGGGCGTGGAACATCGCTCGTAGCGTATCGCAGCGAGCGCGTACCGCCCAGCCTCCGAACGGATCATCCGTTCGGACGTCGTGCAGCGACCCTCGCGACCACCGGGGGCACGGTCAGCGTCGATGAGATGATCGTCGCAAGCGCGACCGCAAATGTCGCCGCGATGATCGCCTCGCGCTGCGGTACCTGCGGCAGCGCGATCGCCAGCGCCAGCGAGAGCGCCCCGCGCATCCCCGCCACGCGGACGACGTCGAGCCACTCGCGCGGGTAGCCGGTCGGGAGCAGCAAGCCGGACACGGCGACGCGAGCGATCATCACGCCCGCTAGCGCCGCCAGCACGAACGCCGGGTCGAGCGTAACGATCGACACGTCGAGCGCCGCGCCGACCAGAAAGAAGACGAGCGCATTCGCGACCAGCGCGGCCACGTCCCAAAAGCGATTGACGTCCTCGGCGACGGTGAGACTGATCCACCGTCGCTCGAAGGAGCGGATGGCGATGCCGCCGGCAATGGTCGCAAAAATGCCCGAACAGTCGAGCCGATCGGCAGCGTAATAGCTGACGTATGCGCACAGGCCGGTGGCGAGGATCTGCAGGACGACGTCGTTGCGATTTCGCAACAGCGCCGCGGCGACGAACGCGATACCGATTCCGATCGCGATGCCGCCGATCACGCCGGCGATCGCGGTCGCCGAGATCTGCGCGAGACCCGCAGCGCCGACCGACCCGGCCAGCACCGCCGCGAGCACGGCGCGATAGAGCGCAACCGCGACCGCATCGTTGAAGAGCGACTCACATTCGACGATCGTGCTGAGCAGCGCGGGCACGCGCATCCGGCGGAAGATCCCGACCACGGCGATCGGATCGGTCGCCGAGAGGATTGCCCCGGCGAGCAACCCGGTCTTGAACGGCACGTGCACGACCGCGAGCGCGCCCGCGATCAGGACCGCGGTGAGCAGCACGCCCGGCACGGCGAGGATCGCGATCGCACGCCAGCCGCGCAGCATCGCGCGATAGCGCAAATTCCAGGCGGCTTCGAAGAGCAGCGCGGGCAGCAACACGTAGAGCGTCGCGTGCCCGAAGGCGTAGGTCAGACGCCCAGGCTCGATCATGCCGTAGCCGATGCCGGCGAGAACCAGCACGACGATGTACTGCAGTTTCACAAAAATTAATGGGTGTGGGTGAAGTTGCCGACCGCGACGGGAGTTCGACGGATCGTTTCGATGACCCGCCGCATGCCGATCGGATTGCGCGGACGTCCAACCGCGTCGAAATACCATTGCGGATCGATATTCAGCGTGCGCGTTTGAATCATCGCAACCGGCGTCTCGTCGAGAAGCGCCGTCATCGCGGTGACCTCGTCTTCATCGTCGGTTACGCCCGGATGCGTGAGCAGATTCAGGCTGACGCGCAAACCGTGCCGCACCGCCAAACGAACCGATGCGAAGACGTCTTCCAGCGTGTAGCCGATCGGGCGGTAGTACGCGGCGTAGACCCGCGGGCGGAACGAGTTGAGGCTGATGCGGACGGCTTGCAGCCCGGCGTCGATGCAGCGTTCGAGCGCGCTTGGAAGACTGCCGTTGGTGTTGAGGTTGATCGTACCGTTCGGTCGCGCCGTGCGGATGCGTTCGATCGCCGCCGCGATCGCGATCGAGCGCAGCAGCGGTTCGCCCTCGCAGCCCTGTCCGAACGAGACGATGCCGTCGTCGACGCGCTCCAAGTGGTGGATCGCAATGCGCGCGAGTTCGTTCGCCGTGGTCTCGTATTCGATACGGGCTTGCGGCGAGGGCAATCCGGCATCCGGTTCCTGCTCGGAGATGCAGCCGATGCAGCGTGCGTTGCATTTTGGCGAAACCGGGAGCGCCGCCTCGCCGCGTTCGAGAAAGACGTTCTGGGCGGTGAAACAGCCGTACTCGCGCGAGCAGAGCGCGACTTGGGCCAGTACTTGATTACCGGGATCGGTCTTCATGCGCCGCTCGAGGAGCGTCTCGAGTTCACCCGGTGTGAACGCGCGCGGCTGCCAGTCCTCGCTCTCGTCGGTCTTCATCGCGGCCACGTGCAGCCGGTCGTCGATGACCGCGGCAAACGTGTAACCGAAGAGCGGGAGGGCGGGCGCGCCCTCTTCCGGCGCGTAGGCGGGAACGAGCAGCCGCGTGTAACCGGCCGGCAGCATCACGGCCAACGCGTAGCGCCCGCGCACCGTGCCGGCGGTCGTGCGCGCGCGCCGTCCCGGCAAGATCATCTCGACCGTTCCCGGCGGCGCCGGAATCAATTCGTCGGCAAACGCTTCGCGAACGATCCCGCCGTCGGCCAGCGGCGTGCGCGTTTCATCATAGTAAATACGACCCGCGCGATCGCAATAGGCCAGACCGATCATAGTTGGGTATCGAAAACGTGCACCGCCGGACCGGTCATGAACGCATGGCCGCTGCCGTTCCACTCGATGCTCAATTCGCCGCCGGGGACGCGCACCAGCACGGGGCTGCGCACGTCGCCGCGCGCCGCCGCCGCGACGGCGCTGGCGACCGCGCCGGTACCGCACGCCATCGTCAGCCCGGCACCGCGCTCATAGTGGCGCGCGCGCAACGAGGCGGGCGAATCAACCTCGACCAGATGAACGTTGATCCCGCCGGGAAACTCGGCGGCGGCCTCTTCGCCGAGCGCGCGCAGATCGAATGCGTCGATCGTTTCGCGAAAGAGCACGAGGTGCGGATTGCCGACCACGACCACCGCACTCTGCGGATGCGTCGCGTCACGGCTGACGATTTGCGGCTCGCCGACGTCGACCCGCACCTGATAGACCTCGCCGCGTTCGATCACGCTGGTACGGATGAGCCCGCCCATCGTATCGATCTCGAGCTGCGCGCCTTCGCCGCGTTCGTCGAGATAGCGCGCGACGCAGCGCACGCCGTTCCCGCACATCTCGGCCTCGCTGCCGTCCGCGTTGATGACGCGCATCGAGACGGGCGCGCGCGCCGACGTTCCGATCACCAGCAAGCCGTCGGCGCCGACGCCCGCGCGGCGGTCGCACCAGCGCCGGGCGAACGCGTGCACGTCGTCGACCGATTGCTTTCGCGCATCCAGGACGATGAAGTCGTTGCGCGCGCCGTGCATTTTCGAGACGGCGACGCGAGCGCTCATGAGCTTGCCTGCGCTCCTTCGCCGTTCTCGTGCACGGCGACCGGCGCGGCCGGCGAGATCGTCGAAATCGCGTGCTTGTAAATCAGGTGCGTCTTGCCCTCGTATTCCAGGAGCAAGGTAAACGGATCGAACCCCTTGACGGTGCCGCGGAGCTGGAAGCCGTTCATGAGGTAGACGGTCACGGCGGTACCGCCGCGTCGGCATTCGGCGAGAAAGCTGTCTTGAAGACTGCCGGGCATGTCAATCGTGGACTTTACGTCCAGCCGAGCTTTTCCCTTGCCGCCGACTCGACCGAATCGGGCGCGAGCCAGCTCACGCCCGGTTCCGAGCGCAACCACGAACGTTGCCGGCGCGCATAGCGGCGCGTTGCGCGAACCAGCGCGGTGCGCAGCTCCTCGCGCGTGCTCCAACCGTTCAAGAACGCTAACGCTTGCGGATAACCGACGGCATTCGCCGCGACCGCGGCGGCTCCGATTCGTTCCGCTTCGTCGAGCAACCCTTGCGCCAGCATCACGTCGGTGCGCGCGTCGATCCGTGCGTCGATCGTCGCGAGCGGAACGTCGAGCGCAACCTTGACGAACGGAATGCGCGCGCTTCGCAGCGTGACACCGGCCGCGCCGTCGCCGCGCGTGCTCGGCGCCGCCAGCGCAACCTCGAGCGCCCGAATCACGCGATACGAGTCGGCGGGTTCGAGCGTCGCAGCTCGCCGCGGATCGCGCGCGCGCAGCCACGACCACAACACATCCGGGGGATGCAAGCGCGCCTCGCGGGCGAGCCGCTCGCGCAGCGCCTCGTCGTATTGCGGCGCGAGATCGACGTCGCCGGCTAAAGCGCGTAGATAGAATCCGGTGCCGCCCACGACGATCGCGCGCCGTCCACGCGCTCGAATGGCTTCGATCGTCCGCACCGCGTCCCGCGCGTAACGGGCGGCGGAGTAACGCTCGTACGGATCGAGAAAGCCGATCAAATGATGCGGAACGGCGCGCGCCTGCCCCTCGCTCGGAGCGGCGGTGCCGATCGGCATGCCGCGGTAGATTTGACGCGAGTCGGCGCCGACGATCTCGGCATCGAAGCGTTGCGCAAGCGAGACCGCAAGATCGGTCTTCCCCGATGCGGTCGCGCCGGCGAGAATCAGAACGGGCACGTTAGAGTCGCTTGAACATCTTTGCGATCTCATCCGGCGAAAGCCGCACCATGGTGGGACGTCCGTGCGGGCAATGCATCGGGTTGGCGCAAACCGACAAACGCTCGATCAAGCCGGTCATCTCGTCGAACTCGAGCCGCTCGCCGGCAACCGCTACCGAATGGCATGCGAGCGAGGCCCAGATGCGCTCGCGCACATCGCGCGCTCTGGGCTCATCGGTGAGATCCGCCAGAAAGCCCGCGACGTCGAAGGCGCGCGCCCCGTATCCGGCAGGCGTCGCCGTGATGCGATAGGTTCGTTCGCCGAAAGCCTCGATCTCGAGCCCGCCTTCGCGCAGCAGCTCGAGTGCCCGTTCCAGCGCAACGCTTTGCTGCGCATCGAGTTCGACGACGATCGGTACCAGCAGCGGCTCGCTGGGCGCGCGCTCGCGCGCGCGCTCGACGATCGCCTCGTAGGCGATGCGCTCGTGCGCGGCGTGCTGGTCGACCAAGAGGAGCCCTTCGCCGTCGCTCGCCAGGATATAGGTGCGGTGCAGCTGCGCGAGCACGCGCATGCGCAAGCCGGGAACATCGCTCGGATCGCCCAGCGGGCGCTCGAAGAGCGACTGCACGTGCGGCAGCGAGACGTCGATCTCTTGCGGAGCGAACGAAACCGATCCGTTCGTCGAATCCGCGAAACGCGCGGTGGCGTGATGGTGCAGCGTTGCCCCGATCGCGCGCCGGACCGCGTCGAAAACCTGATTTCCGAACCGCAACCGCACGTCGCTCTTGGTCGGATGCACGTTCGGATCGACGTGTTCGGGCGGCAGATCGAGCATCAGCACGCCGTACGGCTGACGGCCGATCATCGCGAAGGTTGTGTAGCCGGCGGTCCACGCGCCGGCGAGCAGCGTGCTGCGGAGCAGCCGTCCGTTCACGAACAGCAACTGCATGCGGCGATCGCCGCGATCGTGGCCCGGCGCGCTCACGTAGCCGCTCACCCTGCCGTCGAGCATGCGTGCGGCATCGGGTTCGAGCGCGATCAGGTTCGCGGCGGCGTCTTTTCCGAAGACCATCGCGAGCCGTTCGCGCGGATCGGCCGAGGCCGGCAGAATCCAAACGTCCTTGCCGTCGTGACGCAAGACGAACGTAACGTGCGGATACCCGAGTGCAAAGCTCGAAAGCCAGCTCGAGATCCGCGTAAACTCCGCGCCCGGGCTTTTGAGATATTCGCGCCGCACCGGAACGTTCGCAAAAAGCTCGCTCACGCTCACGCGCGTCCCGATCGCGGCCGCTGCCGGCTCGACCGGCTCGGCCCTCTCCGCATGTGCGACGATACGCGAGCCGATCGGCGACGCTGCGGTTCGCGTGACGATCTCGAGGCGTGCAACCGCGGCGATCGAAGCGAGACCCTCGCCGCGGAAGCCCAACGTCGCAACCGACTCGAGATCTTCGGCGCGTGCGAGTTTGCTGGTTGCGTGACGGCGCACCGCGAGCGGCAATTCCTCCGGCGCGATTCCGCCGCCGTCGTCGATCACGTCGATGCGTTCGCTGCCGCCGCGTTCGAGCACGACGCTCACGCGCGCCGCGCCGGCGTCGACCGCGTTCTCCACCAGCTCCTTGACGATCGATTGCGGCCGTTCGATGATCTCCCCGGCCGCGATCTGTCCGATCGTTATCGGGTCGAGAAGGTTGATCATAGCAGCGAAAGCTGCTCCTCCGACGCGCCGGCTTTCGATAGACGGC
Organism: Candidatus Baltobacteraceae bacterium; assembly: GCA_035502855.1. Classification (NCBI taxonomy): domain Bacteria; kingdom Bacillati; phylum Vulcanimicrobiota; class Vulcanimicrobiia; order Vulcanimicrobiales; family Vulcanimicrobiaceae; species Vulcanimicrobiaceae bacterium. The sequence continues at coordinate 195,117 of DATJTX010000031.1, read as the reverse complement.
GCCGCAGCGGCGCGGTGACTTCGAGGTCGGATTGGCCGGAGAGCGCGTCGGCAATCTCGCGTGCGCGCTCGACGACGGCGGGCGGCAAACCCGCCATGCGCGCCACCTCGAGTCCGAACGAGCGCGATGAACTGCCGGCTTGGACGCGATGCGAGAAAACGGGCGCACCGTCGCGCGCGGTGTTTTCGACCGCCGTGATATGGTAATTGGCAACGAGCGGCCAGTGATCCGCAAGCGCGCACAGCTCGTGGAAATGGGTGGCGAAGAGCACCATCGGCGCCTGCGCCTCCAATCCCAGGAGGTATTCACAGATCGCCTGCGCGATCGAGAGCCCGTCGATCGTTCCGGTGCCGCGCCCGACCTCGTCGATGAGCAGGAGCGAGCGGCGGGTGCTGCGGCGCAGGATGCCGGCGGCCTCGGCCATCTCCATATAAAAGGTTGACTGGCCCGAGGCCAAATCGTCACCGGCGCCAATCCGGGTAAAGATCCGGTCCACGATGCCCAGGCGCATCGCCCGCGCCGGCACGTACGACCCGATCTGCGCCATGATCGTCAGCAGCCCGGCTTGCCGGAGATAGGTCGATTTCCCGCCCATGTTCGGTCCGGTCAACAAGATGAAGCGATGCACCTGCGACTCCAGATGCAGGTCGTTGGGCACGAAGTGCGCGTGCAGCACCGCCTCCATCACCGGATGCCGGCCGTCCTCGATCGCAACCGCGCTCTCTTCGACGAAATCCGGACGCACGTAGCTGCGCTCGGCGGCGGCTTGCGCGAGCGCAGCGAGGACGTCGAGCCGCGCGATCGTCTCGGCGGTCCGCAGCAGATCGTCGACGCACGCAGCCACGCGCTCGAGCAGCTCGCCGTAAAGCTTCTCTTCCAGGCGCTGCTGACGCGACTGCGCGGTAGAAATCGCCAGCTCCAATTCCTTGAGCTCGGGCGTGATGTAGCGTTCGCCGGTCGTGAGCGTCTGTTTGCGCACGTAGTCGGCCGGCACGCTGGCCGCGTGCGTCTTGCTGATCTCGATCGCATAGCCGAACGCGCTCGCGTATTTGATGCGCAGCGATTTGATGCCGGTGCGTTCTCGTTCGCGTTCCTCCAGAGCCGAAAGACTCGAACGCGCGTCGGTGCGCAGAGCGACGCACTGCGCGAGCTCGGCGTCGGCTTCAGGCCGAATCACGCCGCCGTCGGCGAGTTGCGCCGGCGGCTCGTCGGCCAGCGTTCGCTCGAGGTCTTCGGCAAGCGCGGCAAACTCGCCGATCTCCGCCACCGTGGCGGCGAGGGCCGGCGGCGTCACCTGCGGCAGCGGGCGCAACACCTCGAGCGTCCGCCGCAGCGAGGCAAGGTCGCGCGGAAGTGCGCGGCGGAAACGAACCTTCTGCGCGATGCGTTCCAGATCGAAGCAGCCGGCCAAGATCTCACGCACGGCCTCGCGGCGCGCGTGCTCGTCGAGCAATGTTTGCACGGCATCTTGACGGGCGAGGATCGCATCGCGATCGACGAGGGGCGCGAGAATCCAGCGCCCGAGCATTCGCGATCCCATCGAGCTCGCGCACAGGTCGAGCGTCGCGAGCAGCGTCGCGCGTGGATTCACGCCCTGGGCCTTGATCAATTCGAGATGCTTGCGCGTCGAGGGGTCGAGCATCAGAAAATTGCGATGATGGTAGAACTCGACCGCGCGCAGGCTGTCGCCGCCGCCGGCGATCGCGGTGCGTTTGATGAATCCTCCGAGCACGTCGAGCGCCCGGTGCATCGCCGTCACTTCATCCGAAGAGAACCCGCCGACGGGCGTGCGTTCGCGAGCGTCCACCAGACCGATCGACGGCGCGGCGATGCGCGCGCCGCTCGCCTCGAGCGCACCGCTCATCGCCGCGCGCACTGCGGGCGGCACGTCGGCGACGATTTCCGAGGGTGCGATGCGGGCGAGTTCGGCCAGCACGTCGTCGTAGGCGCCCTCGCCGGAGATCGCCGTCGCCGCGCCGTGTCCGGTGGACACGTCGGCGTAGGCCAGCGCAAAGACGTCGTCGATCGCGCTGACGGCCGCGAGATAATTGTGCGATTTGCCGTCGAGCAGCTGCTCCTCGATCAGCGTACCCGGCGTCACGATGCGCACGACGTCGCGGCGAACGAGCTTGTTGGGAACCGGTGCTTCGAGCTGTTCCGCGAGCGCAACGATGAAGCGCTGCGCGACCAGCTTATGCAGGTAGCCGGCAAGCGCGTGATGCGGTACGCCGGCCATCGCGACACGCCGTCCGCCGCCTGATTCCTTACTGGTGAGCGCGATCTGCAGCGCCTGCGCGATCGTCTGCGCGTCCTCGCCATAGGCTTCGTAGAAGTCGCCGACACGAGAGAGCAAGATCGCTTCGGGATATCGGCTCTTCATCCCGAAGTACTGCTCGAGCATCGGCGAGTACTTGATCGGCTCGCTCATTCCTATCCGGTTGCGATGAGATCGATGAGCGGGCGCGCGATTGCCGTTCCCGCCTCATCGTAACGCGCGGCGCGGCGCACGATCGTGCCCGTACAGCCCCAGACGTGCGCGGTTTCGACTTCGACGTCGAGCCACGGTTCGCGTGCGTAGGTCGCCTCGTCGTAATCGGGCGGCATCGGTGCGATCACGGTGACGTTGTCCGGCGCCTTCGCGGCAAGCTTCGAGGGGTCTTTCTTCGAGGGACCTTGGACCAGCGCGCGCACGGTCGTGGCGATTTTACGGTCGTGATAGGCGCGCGTCGCCGCATTCTGCGCATCGACCAGCCGCTTGAATCGCGCCGAGGAGGCCTCGCCGGGCACCTGCTCCCAGCGCGCGGCCGGCGTCCCGCGCCGGATCGAATAGATAAAGGTAAAGGCGTTCGCGAACGCACCCCTCGAGACGAGGTCCATCGTGTCTTCGAAATCGGCGTCGCTCTCGCCGGGAAAGCCGACGATGATGTCGGTGGTCACGGCCCAATGCGGGAGATAGCGCCGAAACAGTTCCAACTTCTCTTCGAATTGCGCGCGCGTGTACTTGCGATTCATCCGCCGCAACATCGCATCGCTGCCCGACTGCAGCGGCAGGTGCACGCGCGGGTTGAGCTGCGGCACGGTCGCCAGATCGGCGATGATCTTCTCGCTGAAATCTTTCGGATGCGGAGAGATGAACGTCAATCGTTCCAGCCCCGGCAGCGCCGCGACCGCCTTGCACAGATCGCCGAAGTCTTCGCCGCTCGCCGCGCGCCACGCATTGACCGTTTGCCCGACCAGCATGATCTCGCGCGCACCCGCCGCGAGGTGCGCCTGTGCTTCGCCCACGATCTCGCGCATCGGACGGTGATCGAATCGCCCGCGCACGTGCGGCACGATGCAAAACGTACAGTAGTAGGAACACCCGCGCTGCACGGTGACGAACGCGCGAAGATGCGAAAAGGCGTCGATCACTGCATCCGCGGTCCCGCCCATCGCTCGGTACAACTGTTCCTCGCTCGCGCCCGCAGAGTCGAAGGACGGCACCCACGCCGCCAACTGATCGCCGAGTTGAGCGAGCTCCTTCGTGCCGAAGACCGCATCGACGTGCGGCGCGAGCGTTTGCATCCGATCGCGATCCTGTTCGGCGAGACAACCCATAACGACCAGCCGCACCTGCGGATCGCGATCCTTGAGCACTTTGAAGTGATTCATCCGCCCGTAGGCACGGCGTTCGGCGTTATCGCGCACGGTGCAGGTATTGAGGACCAGCACGCTCGCCTCTTCGGCTTTCGTCGCGATCGCGTAGCCGGCGCTCGTCGCACGATCGGCGATGTACTGGGAGTCGGCCTCGTTCATCTGACAGCCGAACGTTTCAATGTAGACGGCCGGAGTCACACGAGCGGTTGCGGGGGGCTTCATAGAGAACGAACCTTCACCTCGGGAGGGAGACCGTCCCGCACCCTGGAGGAAGCGAACGGCGATGAACATCACGATACGCACCGTACGATGCCTCTCCATCGCATGCGCGATCTTGGTTCTATTGCGCTTCTCGGCCGGTGCCGCGGCGTTACCCTTTGGATACTACCCGCTGCGCGGACAGTATACCGGAGTGCTGCCCTGCTCGGATTGCCCCGGCGTTTGGACGGAGCTTACGCTCGTCGATCCCGGCCCCGATCTCGGGCTGGGCCGAGGAACGTTCGTCATGACCGAGCGATTTACCGGCGGACGACATGGAGGAGCGGTCGTCGCGACGCAGGGTACGTGGTCGACCCTCGAGCGCCTATCGCTAGCGGGAACATTGGAATTGCAGTCCGCCTCCTGGACTGCACCGCGATACTTCTCTTACGTGGGAGGATTATCGCTTGAACCGCTCGATGATCGTCGTCAGCCCATATCCGGTGTATCGATGCTCCATCACCTGCGACGCGTGATTCCGCCCACACGCATGGAGTTTGGGCCACTGCTGGCAGCAACGAGCGGCACCACCGTGGTTGCTCGAGTCGGAGATCGCTTTGACGTCGCGCTCGCTACGTCGGGCCCGAGCGACTCGCCGGATTCTTGGAGCATCGCACGGACGACCTCTCCGAGTGTGACCCTCGATCAAAAATACGGCTCCTCACTCGCCGGACTAACCGGCACATACAGCATTTTCGTATTGAAAGCGATCGAGCCGGGGGCGGCGAGCGTAACGTTTCGCAATCGCAAGGGGTCCCAAACCGTTACGTTCTCTTTTCGCGTCGAACCGTAGCCCGAAGTGGGGGCCGCAGGAGGTCATTCCGAATGGTGAGCCGGTGCAAGACACTCCCCCAATCCCGGTGGGCACGATGCTGCGGCCCTCGACCGTTGCCATCGTCGGCCGTCCCAATGTCGGAAAGAGCGCCCTCTTCAACCGCCTGATCGGGCAGCGCCTCGCCATCGTCGAGGATTCGCCGGGCGTGACGCGCGACCGTCTCTACGCGCTCTGCGAGTGGCGCGGCCGCATTTTCAGCGTCGTTGATACGGCCGGGATCGATCCGGACGCCGACAACGCGCACGGCGAAGCGTTCGCGCAAGCCACGCGCCGTCAGGCCGAGGTCGCCGCGCACGAAGCCGATGCCGTCATCTTCGTCGTCGACGCGCAAGCCGGACTCAATCCGCTCGATCACGACGTCGCGCAAATTTTGCGCACGACGCGCCGCCGCGTCGTACTCGTCGCCAACAAAGCGGAGTCGCCCAGCGCGCTCGCCTCCGTGCACGGCGAGTTCGCGCGCCTCGGGTTCGGTGAACCGGTCGCGGTCTCGGCAATTCACGGTGAAGGCACCGGCGATCTGCTCGATCGCGTGATCGAACTCTTGCCGCCGGAAGCGCCGAACGCCGAGCTCGGCGACGAACTCGCGCTGGCGATCATCGGCCGTCCGAATGTTGGTAAGAGCTCGCTGCTCAACGCGCTGCTCGGCGAAGAGCGCGCGATCGTCACCGACGTACCGGGCACGACGCGCGATTCGATCGACACGTTGATGCGCTGGCACGACCGTACGATTCGCTTGATCGACACGGCCGGCGTGCGCAAGAAGCCGGAGGCCCATGGCGCGATCGAATATTACGCCGCCCTTCGCTCGCTGAGCGCGATCGCCCGCGCCGACATCGCGCTCCTGGTTTTCGATTCGATGGTCGGCGTCACCGCACAAGATCGCCGGCTCGCCGGCTTGGCGATCGAAGAACGCAAAGGGCTGATCATCGTCGGCAACAAGTGGGATCTCGCGCGCGAACAGCAAGGCGAGTTCAGTCAGGGCGAGCTCGCGAACGTTATTCACGACTTGATTCCGTTTGCGCGCTTTGCGCCGATCACGTTTCTCTCGGCCAAGACCAAACGGCGGCTGGGCAGCCTCATGCCGGTCGTCAGTAGAGTTGCCGACAACCTCGATCGCCGCATTCCGACCCCGGCGTTGAACGCATTGATCCGCGATGCCGTGCTGGCCCATCCTGCGCCGGCCGCCGGCGGGAAATTATTCAAGATCTACTACGCAACGCAGCCGTCGGTGCATCCGCCCCTCTTTGTTTTCTCGTGCAACGACCCGGATCTGGTGCAGCCGTCGTACAAACGGTTTCTCGAGAACACGATTCGCCAGCAGTTCGATTTCGAGGGCGTGCCGCTCACCCTCGAGTTCCGTCCGCGGCGCGAGCGGGAGGGCGACGCATGAACGAGACCGCTGCCATCGCCGTCGGAACCGGAGTACTCGTCCTGACTGTAGTCGGCTCATTCCTGATTGGTTCGATTCCATGGGGCTACCTGATCGGTCGATTCATCTATCACACCGATCTGCGCAAACACGGCTCGGGAAATATCGGCGCAATGAACGCGCTGCGGGCACTCGGCAAAAAGGGCGCTGTCGCGGTTCTCTTACTGGACGCGGCAAAGGGGATGGTCCCCGTGCTACTCGTGACGGTGGCGATGCCGAGGATCATCGTTCACTTCGGATCCACATATTTCGTCGCGCACGCGTCCCCGGCACTGGCGTGCATTGCCGCGGCCCTTGCCGTGCTTGGACACTGCTTCTCGCCGTGGTTGGGCTGGAAAGGCGGCAAGGGTGTCGCCACCGCCTTCGGCGCGATCTTCGCGCTCTGCTGGCCGGCCGGTCTCGTGGTCGTCGCCGTCTGGATACTCGGCGCGCTCGTGCTCACCCGTTTTTCGTCGGTCGGTTCGATGCTCGGGGCGATCGCCGCACCGTTTGCATTGTTTTTCTTCACGCGATCGGTCCCCGAAACGATGTTCGGGGTTTTTGCCGCACTGCTCATCCTCTGGACGCACCGCGAAAACATCGTTCGCCTGCGTAGGGGAACGGAAGGCCCGATCCGTCTCTTCGATCGCTCCTAGGGTTTGGCGGGAAGTCCCCGGACCGGACCCGTATAGACGCGGGTCATGATTTCCTCGAACGATCTCCGCAACGGTATCACCATCGTCGTGGACGGCAACCTCTGGACCGTCATCGAGTTTCTGCACGTCAAACCCGGAAAAGGTGCGGCATTCGTGCGCACGCGCCTGAAGAACGTCAAGACCGGAACGACGCTCGAGCGCACCTTCCGCGCCGGTGAGAAGCTCGAGCGCGCGACCGTCGACAACCGTCAGATGCAGCTCCTCTACAATGATGCCGAAGGTTTCCACTTCATGGATCAGGAGTCGTTCGAAAACATCACGATCCAGCGGGAGTTGATCGGCGATCCGGCGGATTTCCTCAAAGACGGGATGGTCGTCGACGTGCAGCTGCACGAAGGCGTTCCGATCGGCGTCGACCTTCCGCCGCACGTCGAGCTGAAGGTCGTCGAGACCGATCCCGGCTTCAAGGGAGACACGGCGACCAACACGGGCAAGCCGGCCAAGCTCGAAACCGGCGCCACGGTCAACGTGCCGCTCTTCGTCAATCCCGGCGACATGATTCGGATCGATACGCGCGATCGGCGATATATCGGACGGGTCAATAGCTAACGCTCGAACGAGAAAGCGCCGAATCGGCGCGGGAGGCCTGGCCATGAGCACCCGATTGCGAACCTTACTCATCGCCGTCGCACTCGGCCTGGTCGCAAGCGGCATCGGCGCGACCCTGCTGCTGATCGACAACGACTCCATTCCGCTCGTTCACCGCGTTACCGATCTGCAAGCGCACTACGCGGCGCTCGATCAGTCGGAGCACCTCGGCCTGGGCCGTCCCGCCTACGATAGCAACAACGACAAGGATCCCAACCTCGGAATCATCCGCATCGACGAGCTGACGTACGGCAGCAACGTCAAGGCGCTGCACCAGTTTCCGTTCGCGCGCACCGTGTATGCCACGCTGCTCGATCATCTCGCCAAGGCCGGCGCGAAGACCGTGGTCTTCGATATCGACTTCCTCGACCCGGCGCCCGTTCCGAGTTGGGATACCGCATTCGCGGCGGCGATGAAAAAGGTTCCGACGATTCTCGCTTACACGATCAATACGACCGCGAACGGCAATCTCGGGATCTCGCCACCGACGCCGTCGCTCGCTTCGTCCAGCGCCGGCAGCGGGTACACCACCGTCGACGAGCCCGGCGGCATTTTTCTCGGCCAGCCGATGCGCATCCGCACCAGCGGAGGCGGGGCGAACAATAACGCAACCTTCTATGCGCTCGCGGCGGCGGCCGCGCAGAACTATACCGGCAAACCGCTCGATTTCGCGGCCCTGCCGCGCGACGACAACGGAACGTTCCTCCTCGTCGCGCCGCGCTTTGAGACGCAACAGTTCACGACCGATTCCGGCAACCGCGTCGAGGAACACGCGGCGGAGTTTCCGGGGCGCGGTGTGCTCTCGTTTTCGGACGCGTACTCCGAATCGATTCCCGACCTGGCCCAATTCGCCAAAGGCGGGTTGATCTACATCGGTGACACGGCGCAGGCTCAAGGCGACTTCGTACAAACCGCACGGCAGGCCAATACGCCCGGACTCTTCGCCAACGCACGTTTGGCCGATCAGCTGCTGCGCCACATCTACATGCAGCCGGCCCCGCAATGGCTCAATGTGCTGCTGATCTTTGCGCTGCCGCTGCTGGTCTCGCTCTCGTTCAGTCTGATGCGCAGCACCACCCTCGCGATCGTGATCTCCCTCGCGACCACCGTCGTCTACGCGTATATCAACGTTGCGCTCTTCGTCGAGAAGCTGATGTGGGTCGACCTGGTGCACGTGGTGCTCGCGATGGTGCTGGCTACGCTCTTCGTCGGCCTCTATCGCGTGCTCCACGAGGGCGCGCAGCGACGGATGGTCACCAATCTCTTCGGAATGCACGTCAGCCCGGCGATCGTCACCGACATTCTTTCACACGAAGATCCGCGCAACGCGCTGGCGCTCAAGGGCAAGAAGGTGAAGGCGACGATCTTCTACAGCGACATCCGCGGCTTTACCGCCATGTCGGAAAACATGACACCCGAAGAGATCTATACCCAGCTCAACGAATACTTCGAAGAGATGTGTGCGATCATCTTCCAATACGGCGGCTACGTGGACAAGTTCATCGGTGACTGCGTCATGGCGGTTTTCTCCGCTCCGTACCAGACGCCCGATGACGCGGCGAATGCGGTGCGCGCCGCCGTCGCGCAGCAGAAAAAGATCCTCGAACTCGCCGAGAAGTGGAAAGCGCTCGGCAAGCGCGAGTTCACGGTGGGCATGGGCGTCAACACCGGTGACGTGGTCATGGGAAATCTGGGCGCGAGCTCGCGCATGAACTACACGGTTATCGGCGACAACGTGAACCTGGCGGCACGACTCTACAACGTTGCGAAAGCCGGAGAGATCATCATCAGCGATTACACCTATCAAGAGGTCAAGGATTTCGTGGTCGCCGACGAACTCGAGCCGGTGCTGGTGAAGGGTAAGAAAGACCCGATCCGGATCTACAACATCCGCGACGTCAAAGAGGCGCCCGAACCTGCGACCAATGGTGCTTTAGCCAAAGAACCCACTCCCGCATAATAAGGCGATGCGCCTTGGCTTAGAACTCTTCGGCGCCGCTTTCGCGGCGAGCGTCTTCGGTTCGATGGTGGGATTGGGCGGCGGCTTCATCTTCGTCCCGATCCTCCGTTTGGCGTTCGGCCTCGATCCGGCAGACGCGGCGGGCACGTCGCTGGTGCTCGTCACCGCCAACAGCGGGGCCGGGGCGTTCACGTATCTCCTGCAGAAGCGCGTCAACGTTCGCTTGGGTCTGCTCTTCGCGGTGGGCGGGCTGCCGGGCAGCATCGCGGGCGCCGTTTTAGTCAAGCACATTTCGGCCGAAACCTACGACTGGGCTTTCGGCGCGTTTCTGCTGATCGTCGCCGCCGACATGATCCTCAACGCGCGCAAACGACTCGAATCGCGCTCCGAAGAAACCTACGGCACGCGCAAGCCGATGTCGTACCGCATCGCCGTCGCGCTCGGCTTCGTGGTGGGGGTAATCTCGAGTCTCTTTGGAATCGGCGGTGGGGTCGTCGTGGTTCCGTCGCTGCTTTATCTCTCGAACCTTCCGGCGCACGCGATAGCGGCGACCTCACACTTCGTGCTGATCCTCACCTCTCCGACCGGCCTGATCGTGCACGCCTTCCAACACGACATTCGTCTTGCCGACGTGATTCCGCTGGTGGCGGGCGGTTTGTGCGGCGGGCCGATCGGCGCGCATCTCTCGCTGCGCTTGCGCTCGCCGCAGCTCCTCGTGATCGTCGGCATCGCGTTGGTTTGCGTGGCCGGTTCGCTCGCGCTCCGTCACGTTATCCATTAGACGCTGACGCCGCTCCAGACCGGCGGACGCCGGTCGCGCCACGGACGCGCGCGCTCGAGCTGTCCGGCCAATCGAAACAGCGTCGCCTCATCGTTGAATCTCCCTGCGAAGTGCATCCCCACCGGCAAACCGTCTTGCGTCCAATGCAAGGGCACCGACATCGCCGGCGCTCCGGTCAAGTTGAAGACCGGCGTGTAGGGCAACCAGTCGAACATGCGCGCAGCGATGTCGCGTGCCGCTTTTCCGATGAGCGCCGGCGCGCGCACGCGGGTGAGCACGGCGACTTGCAGCCGCTCGGCCCGGCTGAGCGCGAGTTCGCCGATACGAATCGGCGGCGCCGAGAGTGTCGGTGAGAGCACCACGTCATAGCGTTCCATGAACGTATCGAAGGCCGCGCGCAGCGCGCGCTGGCACACGACGGCGGTCGTGAGCTCGTCGAGCGGGAGCACGCGCGAAATCGCGAGCATTGCCGACGACGCCGGTTCGATGTCACCGCCGCGCACACGGCGTTCCGGCGTCGGATTCCCTGCGCCCAGATGCCATCCGATTTGACTGGCAAAGAACAGCAAGAGCGAATACGAGAGCGCGGGATAGTCGATTCCGCGCGGTTCGTCGTCGACGACCGCGTGGCCCAATGAAGCGCAGAGCGCGGCGGTTTCGTCGAGCGCCGCGCGCACTTCGCTTGCGATGCCGTGCCCGAGCATGGGTCCGCGCACCACCGCGATGCGCAGCGGTCGCGGATCGCGCGTTGCCTCCGGCGCAAACGGCGGCCCCGCGTCGTTGCGAACGGCATCGAGAAACGCGGCGCTGTCGCGCACCGTTCGCGTGATCGCGTGGTCGACGTTCGCGGCGCCGATGATGCCGCCGGTCGTCGGCGCGCGCCCGCGGCTGGGCTTCATCCCGAACAGCCCGACGCAACTGGCGGGAATGCGAATCGAGCCGCCCATGTCGTTGCCGTGCGCGATCGGCACCACGCCCGCCGCGCAGAGCGCCGCGCTCCCGCCGCTCGAGCCGCCGGGCGTACGCGAAAGGTCCCATGGGTTGCGCGTAGCCCCGAACAGCGCGCTCTCGGTGTACGGCACCAAGCCGAACTCAGGCGCCGTGGACTTGGCAACGACGATCGCTCCCGCCCGTTTGGCGCGCACGAAGAATTCGTGATCCCGGACGGGCACATAGTCCGCAAAGTAGCGGCTGCCCATCGTCATCGGCAGCCCCGCAAGCTCGGGTCCGAGATCCTTGACCACCAGCGGGACCCCGGCCAAGACGCCTTCCCGCGCGGCGGTGCGCGCTTCTTCCCGCGCCTGATCGTAGCGGCGCGAGGCGATCGCGTTGAGGCTCGGATTCACGCGCTCGGCGCGCGCGATCGCTTCGTCCAGCACCTCGCCCGCCGTGACTTCACCGGCGCAGACGGCTCGCGCGATCTCGGTCGCGTCACTGCGATCGTAGAAGCCGGACAGACTCATCAGCGGCTCTTGCCACGCGTCCTGACGCTTCCCTGCCGCATTGCGCTAAGGAACGCCCGGCAAGCAGCCGAAGAGATAGGGAATGTCCAACGATCAGGCTGCGGGCTTGGCGTCGCTGGAAGCACCGACGATGGTTACTATCGGCGGCGCACCGGCTGTTATGGCAATCATCGAACACTTGAGCGCCTCCGAGTGCCGGATGCGTTCGGTCAAGCTTTTCGATTTCGGAGCACGGATCGAGTTCAACGCGGTGCTATCCGGATCGCAGCCGATTCCACTGGTGGGCGTAATCGCTTCGCACAAACAGAACGGCGCGCGTTACGCGTACGTCGTAGGGCTCGACACGACGACCGAGCAAGGCGAGGCGATCTTGCGCGCGGTTGCCGCCGCTCGATCGCGTGGTCCGGCGCCGGTCAGCGTGCCGGACGTGCCGAGCACCAATGGATTGACCCGCACGAGCGTTCGCATCCCGGTCGATTTCGAGGTTCGCTGCACGCACGCTGCGGCGGACTACGCCGTGCGGGCAACGGACCTCTCGAGCGGCGGCCTCTTGATGAACTCGAACCACACGTTCCCCGTTGGCGCGTCTCTCGAGCTGCGGCTTCCGATTGGCAACGAGCCGGTAGCCGTGCACGGACGAGTCGTCGCGCATCAAGCAGCCAGCCCGAATTACAACATCGCCTTCTACGACGTGACGCATGAAGCGCGCGAACGCATCGAGCGCTACATCGACTCACGTCTCGTCACGTAGCTCTTTTCGGATATCGCATCGCGCATGGCCGGTGAGCACCCCGCATCGCTCGTCTCTTTGGAGGCCCCGACGATGGTCAGTTCCGGCGGTAAAGCGCCGGTGATGGCGATCATCGAAGAGATCAGCGCAGCCGAGTGCCGGATGCGATCGGTAAATTTTTTTGCCAGCGGAGCGGACGTGGAATTCAGCGTCGTCCTCCACGGCTCCGCGCCGATCCCGCTCCGCGGCACGATCGCGTCGGCGACACGGAACGGTTCGCGTTTGGCCTACGTCGTCGTTCTGGAATCGACGGTGCGGGAAGCGTACGCGATCGCCCGTGCCGTCGGAATCGCACGGGCGCGCTCGCAGCCGCATGCGCCCGAGGTGCACACCGGAAACGGGCTGACGCGTTCCAGCGTACGCGTTCCGGTCGATTTCGCGTTCCATTACGCGCAGGCCGGAAGCGAAGGGGTGGCGCGGGCAACGAACCTCTCGACCGGCGGACTGCTCATGAATTCGCACGAGAGGCTGGCCGTCGGCGCGGCGCTCGAGCTTCGCCTCCCGCTCGGGCAAGAGATGACCCGCCTCCACGGCCGAATCGTCGCGCATCAAGCGGACACCACGAGCTACAACCTCGCGTTCTACGACATAAGCAACGCAGCGCGCGATGCACTCGCGCGCTACGTTGACGCTCATCTAACCAATAAATAGGCCTACTTCGGATAGGTCATGTCTTTGGGGACCACATACGTATCGAAGTCTTGCGCGCTCACGTGGCCGAGCGCAAGCGCTGCGTCTTTGAGCGTCGTCCCTTCGTGGTGCGCCTTCTTGGCGATCTCCGCCGCTTTGTCGTAGCCGATCTTCGGCGCGAGTGCGGTAACGGTCATCAGCGACTGCGCCAAGTACTTGGCGATCACCGGCTCGTTGGCTTGCAGTCCCTCGACCGCGTGTTCGCGGAACATCGTACACGTATCGCGCAGAAGATTGCTGCTGTGCAGGAAGTTCGAGATCATCACCGGGTTGAAGACGTTCAGTTCGAAGTTTCCCTGCGAGGCGCCGAAGCTGATCGCCACGTCATTGCCGAAGACCTGCGCCACGACCATCGTCATCGCTTCGGATTGCGTCGGATTCACCTTGCCCGGCATGATCGAGCTGCCCGGCTCGTTCTCCGGCAGAATCAGCTCCCCGATTCCGGCGCGCGGGCCCGATGCTAGCCAGCGAACATCGTTGGCGATCTTCATCAACGCCGCACCGAGCGTCTTGAGCGCACCCGAGGCGAAGACGAAGTCGTCGTGCGAAGCGAGCGCGGTGAACTTGTTGGGATGCGAGCGGAACGGCAGCCCCGTCAGCTCACTCAGTTTCTTGGCCATGCGCTCGGCGAATTCGGGGTGTGCGTTGAGCCCGGTGCCGACTGCCGTTCCGCCGATCGCAAGATCGTAGAGATGGTTGAGCGATTCTTTGATCGCGACCATTGCGCGGTCCAACTGCGTCACGTAGCCTGAAAACTCTTGACCGAGCGTGAGCGGCGTCGCATCTTGGAGATGAGTGCGGCCGACCTTGACGATGCCTTTCCACTGCTTGGCTTTGACGTCGAGCGCGTCGCGGAGCTTCTGCACGGCGGGCAGCATGTTGACGACGGCTTCCGCGGCCGCCATGTGCATCGCGGTCGGGAACGTGTCGTTCGACGACTGCGACATGTTGACGTGATCGTTCGGATGAATCGGCTTTTTCGAACCCATCTCACCGCCCGCGATCTCGATCGCGCGGTTTGAAATGACCTCGTTCACGTTCATGTTGGTCTGCGTGCCCGAGCCGGTCTGCCAAATGCGCAGCGGGAAGTGGGCATCGAGTTTGCCGGCGATCACTTCGTCGGCGGCCTGCACGATCAATTTGGTCTTCTCGTCGTCGAGCTTGCCGAGATCGTGGTTGACCAGCGCCGCTGCCTTCTTGAGCTGCGCCATCGCAACGATCACTTGCTTGGGCATGCGGTCCTTCGGCCAGCTGCCTTCACCGATGTCGAAATGGATGAGCGAACGCGCCGATTGCGCGCCGTAGTACTTGTCCGCGGGAACCTCGATCTTGCCCATCGAGTCCGACTCGACGCGCGTTTTGACTGCCCCGTTGGCGGTGCTGCTTACAGTCGTCATGGCCTATCTATCTTCGACGAGCGAAGCCCATCTCTGCCCTGACCTAGGTCGCAAGTTCAGAACGAGGCGAACCTATGCCGGCTGAAGACCAGCCTTGAGCGGGCACTCGCAGAGCCACGGCGCTCCGCTTTCATCCGCATAGGTCTGCCCACACGGAAAGTCCCAATGGAATCCGTGGCGGCACACGACACAAGATACCTCCTTCAGGGGGCCCTGGAGGTCATCGAAGCTGACGAACCGTGGATCGAAAGCAAGGGGTGAAAAGATATGGCGGCGGAGGTAGGCCAGGAACTCCAGGTCGGTCATGACGCGTACGTGATGAAGATTCAGCTGGTGTTGGAGCGGCTTTGGTAACGCTTGCAAGTCCATGTCACGGGACACGATAATCGATGCCTGCCCCACGATCGCCGTTTCGAAGAGATAATCGTCTGCGGGGTCAACGCATCCGAAAACCTGATGTTTCAGAAAGACAATCGCGTCGGGGTTAGAGGCAATGATTTCGACCAGCTCTACGACCTCGTAATCTTGGAGACCGAGCGCCTTGAGCGTCTCGGCAGTTTCACCGATCAGCTTTCCCGTCACCAGCACCTCGAATAATCCGAGGCGCCAAAGTCGTACTATCTCGGCAGAAGACGAGCGCCGGCTTACGAGTCCGGGAGCGAGCACGTTTGCGTCGAGCACAACCCTAAGACGGATCATTGCTAATGGGCCTTCCCGCCTCTACGAACGCTGCGGAGCGCATCATCAACACGGCTCTCCGGAACATCGCCCAGCCGCTGATGAACTCGCTGCTGCCACTCCCCCAGCCGGGCAGCCCAATCGCCACGCGCGAACTCCTCGCGCAGCAGTCGATCGATCGCCTCGCGAACGAGGTCGGAAACGGAAGAATCCCGGTCGGCGGCTAGCGTCCGCAGCGCCTTCTTCTGGTCCTCGTCGAGGTAGATTTGCGTCCGTCTCATACGGCAAACATACACCATATACATCAAGTTGGCAAGGTGTATGCAGGCCGGCCTCTCATGCCCGGCTCCGCACCGATGTATAATCGTCGTACTCTCCGCGCACGGGGTTCGACCGCACACTGGAACAGATGCACGAGCCTTTGGCTCCCTCCCGTCGCAGCGTAATCCTTGCGGCCTGCTCTGAACTCTTCGAGCATCGCGGCTATTACGGTACGTCCCTGCGGATGATCGCGCGCGCGTCCGGCATGACGGCCTCGCTCCTGCAAAAATATTTCCCTACCAAAGAGTCGATCATCGCGGCGTTCGTCGAACAGGCGATCGACGAGATCGATGCGTTCGTTGCGATCTTGCGCGCGGACTCGGCGACGATCGATGACCCGCATGAGCTCTTACGCCACGTTGGCGAGGCGCTGGTCGCCATGCTCGACAAGAAGCGCGGATTTTTCATGACGTGGATGATGTGCCCGGAGCTGATCGAGCCCTATCGCGATTCGCTGCCGCACTTCCTCACCGCCGGGCACAAGACGCTCGCGCAGGCGCTCTCCAAACAGACCGGCTTATCATTCGAAGTCGCATTCCTGCGCGTCCGTATTTTCTTCGGCGCCATCTTCACGGCGGTTATCTTTTACGATCATCTCGGCTTTCCCGGAACCCGCGAAGAGGCGATGTCCGAACGCCTCGAACGCGTGGTAGAGTCGGTACTGTGCGAACCCTCGTGGAAAGAGGAATCGCTCGCGCTGATGTAAGCGCTACCAGCCGCGCCGCGCAGCTTTTGCCGCGTCGAGCGTCGAGCCGATTGCCTCCATGCCGGTGATCTCGTAAATCGTGAGCGGAAATTTTGGATTGAACCGGCGTTTGTCGCAGCGGGGGCAACTCGCCGGTTTTCCCGGGCGCTTGCGCCGCAGCACTTCGAAGGCGCACTGCTCGCAGCGCAGGATGTAGCGTTTACTCGACTCGTTGAGCGGGCGCACGTTGCCGAGGTCATGGTAGATCGAGGTGAGCCCGCACTCGCGCATCTTCTTCTTGAAACGCGCGCCGTGACCGGTATCGCGCCAGCGTGCGTAGCACCACGCGTGGACCATCTCGTGGAGCAACGTTTCTTCCAGCGCTTGCGGATACTTGCGAAAGTGTTTGGGCGAGAGTTCGATCAGCAGCGGATGGCCGGAATAGGTAATCCGCCCAGCCGAATTCGAGAAACGCGCGTTGTAGCGGATGCGGCAGTCCGGGATCTCGCCGTTGAAATGCTCGTAGTTCAGACGAGCAAAGAGGAGTTGGAGATCGGCTTCACTCGGGGTCACAAATGAATCGCTTCGCCCTGCGTCCAAACGAATCTTCGTGTCAGATCAAGGCCGGCGCGGGCTTCCTCCGCGCATCTACCTCCCCATCGTCGTGGTGATCGCGGTCCTCTTCCTGGGCCTCATGGGCTATTTGGTCGCCCTCGGCTTCGGCGTGACCGGTTCGGTTTTCGGCAAGAGCGGCAACGCCGCGTCGGTCGTACAAGGTTCAGCGGACAACGTGCAAGGCGGCGGCCCGCCGCCCGCCGTGATGGAGCAGCTCGCGACGCTGCGCGCGCGGATCGCGACGCATCCCCGCGACGACGTCGCGATCACGCAACTCGCCGACGAGTACCTGGCAGCGGGAAAATTCGCCCAGGCGATTCCACTCTACCGGCGCGCGCTCGCGGTCAACCCGAAGAACGTCGCGGCACAAACGGGACTAGCCGAAGCGCAGGAGAGCCTGCGCGAAACGCAACCGTGAGAATCTACGTCAGCGCCGACATGGAAGGAACCGCCGGCGTCTGCTCGTGGGCGCAGGTCGATCCGTCGAACGCGCACGAGTATCCCATCTATCGCCGCTACATGACGCGCGAAGTGCACGCCGCGATCGACGGCGCGCGCGAGACCGGCGCGCGCGAGTTCTTGATCAACGACTCGCACTGGGACATGCGCAACCTGCTCTGGGACGAGCTTCCGCCCGACGTGCGCGTGATCTCCGGTGCGCGCAAGCCGTTCTCGATGGCGCAAGGGGCCGAGCAGCGATTCGACGCCGCCTTCTTCACCGGGTACCACGCCCGGATCGGCGAGGCCAACGCCGTGCTCGCGCACACCTACAGCGACGCCACGCTCTACGACGTGCGCGTCAACGGAATGCCGTGCACCGAAGCGCTGCTCAACGCGGCAATCCTGGGTCTCTACGACACACCGGTCGTTCTGGTGACCGGCGATCGCGCAACGATCGAGTCGGTCAGGGCCGCGCTGCCGTGGATCACCGGCGTCGCGGTGAAGGACGCCATCGGCTACTACAGCGCCAATTCACTCACGCCGGCGGCAGCGTGCGCGGCGATACGGGACGGTGCGCGCGAAGCGCTTGCCGGGCTGCCGCACGCCAAGCCGTTCACCTTCGATCCGCCGATCGAACTCGTCATCGAGACCCTCAAGGTCGAGCAAGCCGATTTCATGGAACTGCTCCCGCGCATCGAGCGCATCGGCGCGCGGGCGATCCGCTTTCGGCACGACGACTATCTCACCGTCTTTCGCGCGTTTTTAGCCGCGATGCGCATCGGCAGCGCGGCGAATCAGCCGGCATGAAGCTCTATCTCTCGACCGACATGGAAGGCGTCGCCGGCGTCTGCGCCTGGCAGCAAGTCGACGCGCGCACGCCGCATCCCGAGTACGCGCTCTACCGCCGCTACTACACCCTCGAAGTCGCCGCCGCGATCGAGGGCGCGCGCCGGGCGGGCGCCGGCGAGGTCCTGGTCAACGATTCGCACGGCCCGATGCGCAATCTGCTCTTCGACGACTTGCCGGACGACGTTCGCGTGATCTTCGGCAATCGCAAACCGTATTCGATGGTGCAAGACGCGAATTCGGGGTTCGGCGGGGCGTTCTTCGTCGGCTACCACGGCGGAATCGGCGAGGCCGACGCGGTGCTCTGCCATACGTATACCCCCGCGGTGATCTACGAATTGCGGCTGAACGGCGTGCGCTGCAGCGAAGCGACGATCAATGCCGCACTGCTCGGCGCGGAGAGCGTGCCGCTGCTGATGATCACCGGCGACCGTACGACGGTCGAAGGCGTGCAGGCGCAGATGCCGTGGGTGCACGGCGTGATCGTCAAGGAATCGATCGGCACGTTCAGCGCCGATTCGCTCTCGCCGGCCGCCGCGCAGCGCGCGATCGCCGACGGCGCCGCGTACGCACTCGCCAACGCCGGGAAGGCGAAGCCGTTCGTCCTTGCCTCACCCATCGAGATGCGCGTGACGCTCGCCAAGACGGAGCAAGCCGACTACGTTGCGATCATCCCCGGCTTCGAGCGCAGCGGCTCGCGCGAAGTCCGTTTCGTCGACGACGACATCCACACGATCTTCAAAGCGTTCGTCGCCACCTTCCGCCTCGGCGCGCTGGCCTAGTTCACTTCACGTCACATTGAACCGTCTTCACGCTATCTTGAAGGCATGAAGACCGGCTACTGCCTGCAACGGACTGCCGACCCCGACATCGCCGAGATCGCCGCGCTGATCGGTGAGCGCGGACGCGCCGCGATGCTGATGGCTCTGCTCGACGGGCGGGAACTGACCGCCTCGGAGCTCGCCCTGCGCGCCGGAATGTCGCCGCAAGCGGCCACGGCGCATTTGAAAAAACTCGCTGCCGCCGGACTGTTGGCCGTCCGTCCCGCCGGCCGAAATCGGTTCTTTCGGATCGGTTCGGCGGAGGTCGGCCACGCGGTCGAGGGGCTGGCGGCGATCGCACCGCCGGCGCGCATCGTTGCCCTCGGGCAGAGCACTGCGCTCGAACGCCTGCGGCGCGCGCGCTCGTGTTACGACCATCTGGCCGGCGAACTCGGCGTCGGCGTAACCCACCGCTTCATCGAGCGCGGCGCCATCGTCAATCGCGGCAGCGCGTTCGAACTCACCCCGAGCGGAGAGCGGCTGCTGCACGAATTCGGCATCGACGTCGAGCGCGCGCGCGCACAGCGGCGCAGCTTTGCGCGCACCTGTCTGGACTGGACGCAGCGCCGGCCGCACTTGGCCGGAAGCCTCGGCGCGTCGGTCTTCGATCTCTTTCTGCGCAATTCGTGGGTGACGCGCAGCTCCTCCGAACGTTCGCTGCGCGTCACGCCCGAAGGACGTCACGCGCTCGAAGCGCATTTTGGGTTGACGTGGAGGGACTGACGCCGATCACCGCGGTCCTCGCAGAAAACCCGTATCCCTATTATGCGCGGCTGGTTGAAGAACGGCCGTTTTATTACGACGACGAGCTGCGGACATGGGTCGCCTCGAGCATGGCCGTCGTCGACGCCGTATTGAGCAACGACGTGCTTCGCGTCCGGCCGGTGAGCGAGCCCATCCCCGCGATCATGCGGGGAAGCGCGCTCGGCGAGGTCTTTGCGCGCATGGTTCGCATGAACGACGGCGCTCGCCACGACGCGATGCGGCTCGTCGTCAGGCGCATGATCGAAGAGCCGGAGCGTGCGCTCGCGGGCGGCGAGCCCCGGACGGATTCCGATCTCCTGCACACGTGGATGTTCGAATATCCGACTCATGTCGTCGCTTCGATGCTCGGCGTTCCGCGCGAAGAGCAGCGAGGAATCGCCGCCCACGCCCGCGCCCTTGCGCGCGCGATTGCTCCGAACGCGCAATTGCATGACGTGCAGCGGGCCGACGCCTCGGTCGAAGCGTTGCACGTCGTGTTCTCATCGCGCTTTCACGACGAAAACGAACGTGCCAATGCAATCGGATTGCTGTTTCAAACCTATGACGCGACCGCCGGCCTGATCGGCAACACGCTATATCAGCTGTGCGTTGCCTCGCCCGAGGTGCGTGAGGAGGCGTTGCGAGATCGAACGACGCTCGCGCGGTTCGTCGCCGAGGTGCTCCGGCTCGACCCGCCGGTCCACAATACGCGGCGCTTTGCGGCCGGCGACACGGTGATCGACGGAACGGCGATACCCGGCGGTGAGACGATCCTCGTACTGCTCGCCGCCGCGGGCTGCACGTTCGGCCTCGGCATCCACGCGTGCATCGCGGCGCAGCTCGCGACCGAACTCGCCGCATTCGCCGTAGCGCGCGTGCATGCGTCCGGTCTCGAGATCGCCGCGCTCAAGCGCGACGGCTTTCATCGCTCGCTGAACGTCCGGATTCCCCGCTTCGCGCAGTGACGATTTACGCCCGTTTGCGCTGATCGACGACGCGCACCGCTTTCCCCTGCGAGCGCGGGATCGTACCCGGTTCGAGCACGTCGATCGTCATCGTCACGCCGGCATACGCCTTGATCGTCGCCGCCAGCGCGCGCGCACATTCGGCATGATGCGCCTGCGGCACGCCGGCTTGCACCTCGACCCGCAGCGTGACTTCGTCGAGTGCGCCGCTGCGGGTGAGGTGAATCTGGTAATGGGGCGAGAGCCGCGGGTCGCGCACGACCAGTTCTTCGAGTTGCGAGGGAAAGACGTTGACCCCGCGCACGATCAGCATGTCATCCGAGCGTCCGGTGATGCGTTCCAGCCGGCGCATTCCCGGACGCGCCGTTCCCGGCAAGAGCCGGGTCAGATCACGGGTCCGGTAGCGAATCGCCGGCAACGCCTCTTTGGTCAGCGTGGTTAGCACGAGTTCGCCGAACGCGCCCTCGGGAAGGACCGCGCCGGTTTCGGGATCGATGATTTCCGGATAGAAATGATCTTCCCAGAGCGTGAGTCCGTCTTTGGTCTCGATACATTCGACCGCAACGCCCGGTCCCATGATCTCGGAGAGCCCGTAGATGTCGACCGCGTCGATCCCGAGGAGCGTCTCGATCTGCGCGCGCATCTCGAGCGTCCACGGCTCCGCGCCGAAAATGCCGATCTCGAGACTGCAGGCGTGCGGGTCGAGTCCTTGCCGCACCATCTCTTCCGCGATCGCGAGCATGTAGCTCGGCGTCACCAAGATGATGCGCGGCTGCAAATCCGCGATGAGCTGCACCTGCCGTTCGGTTTGTCCACCCGAGATCGGAATCACGGTACAGCCGAGCCGCTCCGCGCCGTAATGAGCGCCCAGTCCGCCGGTGAAGAGGCCGTAGCCGTAGGATACCTGCGCGACATCGCCCGGACGCCCGCCGGCGGCGCGAATCGAACGCGCCATCAGATTGGTCCATGTCTCGATGTCGCCGCGCGTGTACCCGACCACGGTCGCTTTACCGGTCGTACCGCTCGAAGCATGCAGACGGACGATCTGCTCGCGGGGCACGGCGAAGAGCCCGAAGGGATAGTGCTCGCGAAAATGCTTCTTCTCCAAGAACGGGAAGCGCGAGAGATCGCCGAACGCGCGCAGGTCGTGCGGGTGCGCGCCCGCGCGCTCGAAGGCCTCGCGGTAGAACGGCACGCGTTCGTAGGCGCCTCTCACCGCCGCGCGCAGTCGCTCGAGCTGCAGCGCCGCGAGTTCGTCGCGGCTTGCGCGCTCGATCGGTTCGAGTTCCGCTGCGCTCACACGCGCTCCACGGCGAGCGCGATGCCTTGGCCGACGCCGATGCACATCGTCGCGAGCGCGCGCTTCGCGCCGCGTTCCGTCAGTTCCAGCGTTGCGGTCAGCACCAGACGCGCGCCGCTCATGCCCAGCGGATGACCGAGCGCGATCGCACCGCCGTTCGGATTGACGTGCTCGGCATCGTCCGGCAAGCCCAGTTCACGCATCGTCGCGAGTGCTTGCGCGGCAAAGGCCTCATTGAGTTCGATGACGTCGAAGTCGCTCAGCGTCAGACCCGTCCGCGCAAGCAATTTCCGGGTTGCGAAAATCGGACCGATGCCCATGACGCGCGGCGCCACGCCGGCCGTCGACGCGGCCGTGACGCGGGCGCGCGGCTTCAACCCGAAGCGCTCGACGGCGCGTTCCGAGGCGATAATCAAGGCCGCCGCTCCATCGTTGATGCCGGACGCGTTGCCGGCGGTCACCGTCCCGCCGGGGCGAAAGGGCGCCGGCAGCGCCGCGAGTTTCTCGAGTGAGGTTTCGCGCGGATGTTCGTCGCGCTCGACCATCACCGTCGCTTTTCCGTTTCGCACCGCAACGCCGACGATCTCGCGAGCCAGCCGCCCCGAGTCGATGGCGGCAGCCGCGCGCTGCTGCGAGCGCAGGGCGAACGCGTCTTGATCGGCACGGCTCACGTTGAATTCGGCAGCGACGTTTTCGGCCGTCTCGGGCATGCTGTCGATGCCGTAGCGCTCCTTCATCGCCGGATTGACGAAGCGCCAGCCGATCGTCGTATCGAACAGCGCGTTCTCGCGGGTGAACGGCGCCGCGGACTTGGGCATAACGAACGGCGCGCGCGTCATGCTTTCGACGCCGCCCGCGATCGCCAAATCGATGTCACCCGCGGCGATCGCGCGCGCCGCGCACGCGACCGCGTCCATGCCTGAACCGCACAGCCGGTTGATCGTCGCTCCGGGAACGCGCTCGGGCAGGCCGGCGAGCAGCGCGGCCATGCGCGCGACGTTGCGGTTGTCCTCACCGGCTTGATTGGCGCATCCCATGTACACGTCATCGATGGCAGCGGGATCGAGCAGCTGATTGCGCTCCAGCAGCGCGACGATCGGAAGCGCCGCAAGATTATCGGTCCGCACCGCGGCCAGACTGCCGCCGTAGCGTCCGATCGGCGTGCGCACGCCGTCGCAGATAAAAGCCGAAGTCCCGTTCACCAAGGTTCCCCTCTCTCGAGCACGTTGCCGCGAACCGCGGCCGAATAACCGCGAAAAATGGCGACCACGCGTCCGTCGCCGCCGGTAATCGTCGCGTCGTAGATGCCGAACCGTCCGGTCAGATTCGTTTCGCGGCATTCGACCACCAGCCGCTCACCCTCCCGTCCCGGGCTGAGGTAGGAGATCGAGCAGTGCTGCGCAACCGACGCGACGTTGCGCGAATTGCACGCGAACGCAAACGCCGAATCGGCCAGGGTGAAGATCGCGCCGCCGTGCGCGGTCTGATGGCCGTTGATCATCTCCGGCAGCAGCGTCATAGAAAGCTTCGCGTAACCCGGTGCAACCGCGTCGATCGTCATCCCCGCGGCGTGCGAGGCGCGATCGCGCGCGAACATCGCTTGCGCGCAGCGTTCGGCCAAATCTTGCGCTTCCTCGACGCTCATCGGCCTTGGAACTGCGGCGCGCGCTTGGCGGCAAAGGCCTCGACGCCTTCGCGATAATCGCCGGTTGCGCCCAGCACGCGCTGCAGCCCGCATTCGCGTTCGAGCGCGGCCTCGAGCGTCGAACCCGCGCCGGCGTCGATCGCCGTTTTGATCGCACCGAGCGCGGCGGTCGGCGCCTGCGCGAGCGTACGCGCCAGCATCTCGCACGTTTCGTCCAATTCGGCGTCGTCGACCACCGACCAAATCGCGCCCCATGCGTGGGCCTGCTCCGCGCTGATCCGTTCGCCGAGCATTGCGAGCGCGACCGCGCGCGCCCGTCCGAAGAGGCGCGGCAGCATCCAAGTGCCGCCCGAATCCGGCAGCAAGCCGATCCGCGAGAACGACTCGATGAACGAGGCCGAGCGCGCCGCCACGACGATATCGGCGGCGAAAGCGAGGTTCGCGCCGGCGCCCGCAGCGACGCCGTTCACCCGCGCGAGGATCGGCTTGGGCAAGGCGCGCATCGCGCGGACGACCGGATTGTAGCAGCGCTCGATCGTCGCGCCCAAATCGCTCCCCGGCGCGACACCCGGATCCGCGAGATCCTGCCCCGCACAAAACGCACGTCCCGCGCCGGTCAAGAGCACGACGCGCACGTTCGCCTCGCCCGCGGCTTGCTCGAACGCCGCGCGCAGTTCGCCGGCCAGCGCCGCGTCGATCGCGTTGAGTTTCTCGGGGCGATTCAGCGTGACGCGCAGGATGCCGGCGTCGCGCGCGACTTGCACGGCGCTCATACGAGCTGTGCCGCGATCGCGTCGACGTCGAGCGTGAGTTCCTCCGAGACCGGATGGCTCTGGCACATCAGAATTACCCCGCTGCGCACTTCGTAGTCTTCGAGCGCGAAATGCACGTCCATATCCACCTCTCCCGCGGTCAGCTGCGCGCGGCACGACGAACAGACGCCGCCCTTGCACGAAAACGGCAAGTCGATCCCTTGCCGCAAGCCTGCTTCGAGCACGGTTTCCGTATCCTTGCGGATCTCGAATGTCCGCGCCGTTCCGTCGAGCACGACGCTGGCGTGCACGATTCGCTCGGGCTGATTGCGCGCCCGTTCGCGGCGTTCCCGAGCGGCGGCGCCGTCGGTTGCGAAGCGCTCCACGATCGTGCGCTCGCGCGGAAACTCGCGTTCGTCCAGCGCCGCCACGACCCCCTCCATCATCGATTCCGGTCCGCAGATGAAGACGTAGTCGGTCGCGTCGAGATCGATCCAGCCGCGGCAGAGCGTGAGCATCCGCTCGCGATCGATGCGGCCGTTGAATGCGTCGATATCCTGCCGCTCGCGGCTGGTCACGAAGATCAGCGCGAGACGATCCAGGTAGCGGTCCTTGAGACGCTGCAGCTCCTCGCGAAACATCGTCGTCGACGCCGAGCGGTTTCCGTACACGAGCGTGAAGCTACTGTGCGGTTCGCACTCGAGCGTCGTCTCGATCAGCGAGAGCACCGGCGTGATGCCGCTGCCGGCCGCGACCGCCAGATAGCTGCGCTGCGCCTGCGCGTCGAGCGGAACGAAGAAGCGGCCCTGCGGCGCAGCGACTTCGAGCTCATCGCCCACCTGCAACGATCCGTGCGCCCAGCTCGAGAAGACGCCGTCATCGACGCGTTTGATCGCCACGCGCAACCGTCCTGAGCGCGGGTTGGCGCAGATCGAATACGAACGCCGATGCTCCTCGTCGCCGATCGCGGCGCGCAGCGTCAGGTACTGCCCCTGCGTGAACGCGAACGTCTCACGCAAATCTTCGGGCACGGTGAATTCCACCACGACCGCGTCGCGTGTGTCCTTGCGAACGTGCCACACCGGCAGACGGTAGAACTCCATGTTTTAGTGCGGCTTCACGTAGTCGAAGGGTTCGCGGCAATCGTTGCAGCGATAGAGCGCCTTGCACGGCGTCGAGCCGAAGCGGCTCAGTTCGCTCGTGTTGGTCGACGCGCACTGCGGACAGCGCACGATCGCCGTTACGATCGGGCCGTCGGCGAGGGTCCCCGAGGGAGGGACGATGCCGTGTTCGTGCAAGCGCGTGCGGCCGCGAGGGGTGATCCAATCGGTCGTCCACGCGGGTGCGAGGCGGCGCTCGATGCGCACGCGATCGACGCCGCGCTCGTGCAGCGCGTCGCGGACACTCTCCTCGATCATTGCCGTCGCCGGACAGCCCGAATAGGTCGGTGTCAGCGCCACGACCACCTCGCCTGCATCCTCGCGGATCTCGCGCACGATGCCGAGATCGGTGATCGTGACCGCGGGCAACTCGGGATCGGGAACCGCATCGAGCAATTCCCACAACCGCGCCGGCGACGTCACCATGTCGCACCCGGGAAGCTACGCGGGAGCACTTGCATCTCGGCCAGCAGATAGCTCAACGCTTCGGTATGACGCCCTTGCTTGCCGCCGCGCTGCATCCAACCGTCGCCCGGCCGCGTCAGCGTCGCGCTCGCGAAAACCGGGGCGATGTAGGCCAGCCACGCCTCACGCAGCGGCGCCGGATCGAACCCGATGCCGCGCTGCGTCATCTCGGCGTCGAGATCGTCGCCGATGAAGAGCTCACCGGTGAAGCGCCACAACGCGTCGACCGCGTGCTGTGCGCGCGCGTGGCTGAGCTCGGTCCCATCGCCGAGCCGCACGAGCCAATCCTCGCTGCGCCGCAGGTGATAGGCCGTTTCCTTCGCCGATTTCACGGCGATCGCGGCGATGTGTTCGTCGTTCGATCGCGCCAGCGCACCGAGTGCGAGAGCGGCCCAGGCGTCGTAGAAAAATCCCCGCACGATCGTGTCGGCGAAGTTCCCGTTGGGTTGCTCAACGAGCAGCGCGTTACGATAATCGCCCGCGTCGCGCTGAAAAACCAGCGCATCGGCGTCGCGTCCCTGGTTCTCGATCTCGGCCGCGTACTCGAGCCAGAGTTTGGCTTGACCGAACAGATCGAGCGCGACGTTGGCCAGCGCGACATCCTCTTCCATGACCGGTGCGTGCGCAACCCAGGCAGCGCAGCGCTGCGCCAGCACCAGCGCCGAGTCGCCGAAACGCAGGACATATTCGCCCTTCGAGGCTCGCTCCGCTCGCACCTCAGGATGACCCATCAGAGGTTTTTCACCCCCTCGGGGACTTTGTAAAAGGTCGCGTGGCGATACGCCTTGTCTTCCGAGGGCTCGAAGAGCGCCTCGCTCTCGGCCGGGTCGGTCGCGACGATGTCGCTCGACTTCACGACCCAGATGCTCACGCCCTCATTGCGGCGCGTGTAGAGATCGCGCGCGTTGCGCACCGCCATCTCCGCGTCGGGTGCGTGCAGGCTGCCGACGTGTTTGTGGGCGAGGCCGTTTTCGCTGCGCACGAAGATCTCCCAGAGCGGCCACGGCGTGCTCACGCGGGAATACCCGCGGCGTGGGTATTCCCACGCTTACGCGCGTGCTCGGCCGCGGCTTCGCGCACCCAAGCACCCTCTTCCCACGCGTCGATCCGCGCCTGCAGCCGCTCGCGGTTGCACGGTCCTTCGCCCTTGATCACGCGGTAGAACTCGTCCCAGTCGATCGCGCCGATCTCGTAATGCTTCGTTTCCTCGTTCCACCGCAAATCGGGATCGGGAATCGTCAAACCCAACCGATCCGCCTGCGGCACGGTTTGGTCGATGAACTTCTGCCGCAGTTCGTCGTTGGTGAAGAGCTTGATCTTCCAACGCATCGACTGCTCGTTGTGCGGCGAAGCCGAGTCGGGCGGCCCGAACATCATCACCGAGGGCCACCACCAGCGGTCCAGCGCGTTCTGCGCCATCGCGTGCTGCTCGGGCGTGCCGTGCGCGAGTTTCCACATCACGTCGAAGCCTTGGCGCTGATGGAAGCTTTCTTCTTTGCAGATACGGACCATCGCGCGGGCGTAGGGACCGTACGAGCAGCGGGTGAGCGGAATCTGGTTGATGATCGCGGCGCCGTCGACCAGCCAGCCGATCGCGCCGACGTCGGCCCAGGTCAGCGTCGGATAGTTGAAGATGCTCGAGTATTTCGCCTTGCCGTTCAGCAGCGCTTCGACCATCGCATCGCGCGCCGTACCGAGCGTTTCGGCCGCGCTGTAGAGATAGAGGCCATGCCCGGCTTCGTCTTGCACCTTGGCGAGCAAGATCAGCTTGCGCAGCAGCGAGGGCGCACGCGTGATCCAGTTGCCTTCCGGCAGCATGCCGACGATCTCGGAATGCGCGTGCTGAGAAATCTGGCG
Organism: Candidatus Baltobacteraceae bacterium; assembly: GCA_035502855.1. Lineage (NCBI taxonomy): Bacteria > Bacillati > Vulcanimicrobiota > Vulcanimicrobiia > Vulcanimicrobiales > Vulcanimicrobiaceae > Vulcanimicrobiaceae bacterium. The sequence goes on along the minus strand of DATJTX010000031.1, from coordinate 167,300 downwards.
CGTGAGCGTCTTACGGTACGCCTCGGGCATCCAATCGTTGGGTTCGACTTTGACGCTGCGATCGAGCCGCTCGTTGAATGCGCCTTCGCGCTCGTCGCTCTGACCGGCTCCGCCCACGATGCCGTCGGAAATGGAGGTGTACATCACACGACCTCGAGTGCGGGCACGTGCGCGCGGGTCGCGTTCATCGTGAGCAAATCGTAGGTGGCGGCGACTTCGTCGTTTTGATTGAAGACGGTCACCGACCAGCGGACTTCGCCGTACTCGGGTTTGCGCGGCGTCTTCTCTTTGACCGTCAATCGCACGCGCATCGCATCGCCGGGGTACACCGGCTTGAGGAAGCGCAGGTCTTCGAGTCCGTAGTTGGCGAGCACCGGGCCGAGCTGCGGCCGCACGAACAGACCTGCCGCGAACGAGAGCACGAGGTAGCCGTGCGCCACGCGCCCTTCGAAGAAGGGGCTGGCCTTCGCCGCCGCCTCGTCCATGTGGGCGTAGAACGCATCGCCGGTAAACTCCGCGAAGCGCTCGATGTCCGCGAGCGTGATCTCACGGGTCCCAGTGTAGAACGTTTCACCGACGTTCAGATCTTCGAACGCGTGCTCGAACGGATGACTTGCGGTTTGCGTTTCGGCCGCGCCCGGATTCCAGACGCCGCTGACCGTTGCGAGTCGCTGCGGCGTGCCCTGCACGGCGGTGCGCTGCATGTAATGGAAGACGCCGCGAATGCCGCCCATCTCTTCGCCGCCGCCGGCGCGGCCCGGACCGCCGTGCACGAGCGGCGCAAGCGGTGAGCCGTGACCGGTCTGCTCCTTCGCATCATCCCGATCGACCACGAGCACGCGTCCGTGGAACGGCGCGATGCCGAGCACCAGCGCATCCGCGGTCGCGGTATCGTAGGAAAACACCGACGCGACCAAGCTGCCTTCGCCGCGGTTGACGATTTCGATCGCCTCGTCGAGCGTGTCGTAGGCCATCAGCGTCGTGACCGGTCCGAAGGCTTCCACGCTATGCACGCGCCGGAATTGCAGTGGACGGTCGCACCGCAGCACCACCGGCGAAAGGAATGCGCCGACTTGCGCATCGGCATCGACGACCGGCGGCGCTGCATCGAGGTCGCCGTAGACGACGAGCGCTTCTTGCGCGAGTTCTTTTATCGCGGCGAGCACGTCGTCGCGCTGTCCGCGGCTCACCAGCGCTCCCATCGTCACCCGTTCGCTGCGCGGATCACCGAGCACGGCGCGATCGAGCCGCGCCGCAAGCGCCCTCTGCACCGCGTCCATCAATGCGCGCGGCACGATCGCGCGCCGGATGCAGGTGCAGCGCTGACCGGCTTTGGTCGTGATCTCGCGCGCCACTTCTTTCACGAACAGGTCGAACTCGGGCGCATCCGGCGTCACGTCCGAGCCGAGAATCGCCGCGTTGAGCGAATCGCGTTCGGCGATGAAGCGCACGCTGTTCTCCGAGATCGCGCGAATCTGCTGTAATTTCACCGCCGTCTGCGCGGAGCCGGTGAACGAAACGACGTCTTGACCGGTCAGCCGCTCGAGCAGGTCGCCGAGACTGCCGGCGACGAGCTGCACGCTTCCCTCGGGCAGAACGCCCGACGCGACGATCTCTTCGAAGACGGCGTGGGCGACGTACGCCGACTGCGTGGCGGGTTTGACGATCGCCGGAACGCCCGCGATAATCGCGGGCGCGAGCTTTTCGAGCATGCCCCAGCACGGGAAATTGTAGGCGTTGATGTGCACGGCCGCGCCGCGCAGCGGCGTCATGATGTGACGACCGGCGAACGTGCCGCCTTTCGAGAGCGGCTCGACCGGACCGTCGACCGCGACGCGTCCGTCGGGAAGTTCGCGCCGTGCCTTCGACGCGAACGAGAAGAGGGTCATCACGCCGCCGTCGATATCGACGAAACCGTCCTTGCGGGTCGCGCCCGTATCGAAGGAAAGCTCGTAGAAGCGTTCCTTGTGCTCGTTCAGATGAAGGGCGAGGCGTTTGATCAGATCGGCCCGCTGGTGGAAGGTCAGCGCACGCACAGCCGGTCCGCCGACGCGCCGCGCGTGGTCGAGTACCCGCTGGAAATCGATTCCGCGGCTCGAGACCTGGGCAACCGTGTGCCCGTCGACCGCCGAGACGACCTCGGTGTACCCGTCCGGCGCCTCGTACCAGGCTCCGGCAACATAGCTGCGAAGTTTCATTGCGCCTTCCGCCTTCCGCCTCCCGCCCTACCGAACGGTAGGTCAGCCTAAATTCTACCTTCGGGGCGTCTCAGCCGTCAATTCCTTCGAAAACGATTCGCTCCACGGCCGCCGCGATCGCGGCGGCAGGCGTGCGACCGCCCGGCCGGTACCACTCGACCAGCGAGTTCGACATCCCGAAAATCAAGCGCACGATCATCGCCGGCTCGATATCGGCGCGCACCTCGCCCGCCGCCTGGGCCTCGCGCACCAACTCGGCCACGCAGGCGTCGAAGGCGCGGCGCCGCTCCATGGCCTCACGCTCGGTCTTGGAATTGCCGCGCACGCGGAAGAGCACGCTGACCTCCGCCCGCATCGACATCGTGATTTCGGCTGCGCGCCGAACGATCGCCGCCAGGCGCGAACGCGGTGCACCTTCGCGCGCGTCCCGTTCCTCGAGTACGGCAAAGAGCGCGGTCAATGCGCGATCGAGCCCGCGCGCGAGCAGCGCCTCTTTGCTCGGGACGTGGTGGTAGATGCTCGCCTTGGTGATCCCGGCGGCGCGGGCGACGTCTTCCATCGACGCCGCATCGAAGCCGCGCTCGGCGAAGATGCGAAAAGCCACGTCGGTGACCGAATCGATATCGTAGGGGCGCCGCGCTTCCATCCCTAACGAGTTCAGCCATGGCTTCCACTCGTCCCGCAGCCGCTGCGGACTCGCTCGCGAGCGAGCAACTCGTGACGCTGCTTTCCAATATGCTCTTGCAGCGCGCGGTCGATACGCGCGGCTTCCAACTCAATCGCCAAGGCAAGATCGGAATCGCGATGGGATCGGAGGGCCACGAGGCGGTGCAGGCCGGCGCCGGCATGGCGTTCGAGCGTGGCAAAGATTTGCTTTACCCGTATTACCGCAACACCGGCATCACGCTTGCCTGCGGGTTTGCGCTGGAAGATATCTTTCGTTCGCAGTTTGCCCGCGCGACCGACACGACCGGCGGGAAGTCGATCATCAATCACGTGACCGACAAGGCGAAGGGCATCGCGACGATTTCTTCGATTCTTGCCGCGCAGTGTCCGCATGCGGTCGGCGCCGCCTATGCGATCAAGCATCGCGGCGAGCGCGACCGGATAGTGCTCTGCCAATTCGGCGAGGGTTCGACCAGCGAGGGCGAGTGGCACGAGTCGATCAACTTCGCGGCGATCCACCAGGTGCCGGTCGTGTTTCTCTGCGAGAACAATCAATGGGCGATCTCGACCCCGATTTCGAAGCAGATGGCCAATCCCAGCGTCGCGGCACGCGCTCAAGGTTACGGCATCGAAGGCGTGGTGGTCGACGGATTCGATCCGGTAGCCGTCTACGACGCGGTACGGCGCGCTCGCGCGAAGGCGGTCGCCGGCGGGGGCCCGACGATCGTCGAAGCGATGTGCTACCGATTTCTTTCGCACACGACCGACGACGACGAACGCACGTATCGCACGCGCGAAGAGGTAGCGGAGCAGCGCGTCAACGATCCGGTGCCGCGGTTCGAGGCGCGCCTGATCGGTCTCGGCATCATCACCCGCGAGCGCATCGAGGAAATGCGCGCGGCGATTGCAGCCCGCGTCAATGCTGCGACCGACGCGGTCGAGCGCGAACCTTCACCCGATCCGAAGACGCTCTACGATCACGTGTACGAAGGGTCGTGCGAGGTCTGGATCTAGGCCCGTCATGCACGAGCGCGAACCCCTCGAGGGCGAGTATGAACCGCCGCAGCCAGAACCGGCTCAGCCGCGCAAGCAGCGCCGAGCCGGCGCGCTCGGCGCCACGGCCGCGACGATCGCCGCGCTCGCGCTCAAGTTCAAATTCTTGCTCGTCGGTTTGAAGTTCTTCGCGCTGAGCTGGACGTTCATACTCTCGCTCTTGCTTTACGTCGCATTCTTCGGCTGGCGCATCGGCATCGTGCTCGTGCTGGTGATCGCCGCACACGAGCTCGGGCACTACTTCGCCTATCGCGCCTATGGACTGCCGGTGCGCGCACCGGTGTTCGTACCCTTTCTGGGTGCATACACGGCCGGTGCGCTCGCCCCGGATCTCGAATCGGACGCGTACATCGCGCTCGCAGGGCCGGTCACCGGTCTGGTCCTGGCGGGTTGTTGTTACGCCGTCGGGCTTGCAAATGACGATCGATTCTGGTTTGCGAGCGCCGATATCTGCGCGTTCCTCAATCTGTTCAACATGCTGCCGGTGCCGCCGTTCGACGGCGGCCGCGTGATCGGCGCGGTGTGGCCGCCGCTGTGGATCGCGGGAGCGCTCGCATTCGTGGCTGCCGCGGTTTTCCTTCACGTTCCGATCATCTTCGTGCTGCTCATCGCGCTGCTCGGATTTCCCGTGATGATCGCCGCGCTGCGCGGCAAACCCGATCCGCGCGCCGCGGCGATGACCAACGCCGCGCGGGCGCGGGTGGGACTCTGGTACCTCGCCACCGTCCTCGGTTTGCTCTACGTGCTCGGACAGGCGCACGCCGCGCTTCCTTCAACCGCGCTTCCTTCAACCGCGCTACCTTCAACCGCGCCGCCTTCGACCGGAACGTTATGAGCGAGAAACCGCCGGATTTCGCGATGCAGCGCGCGGTCGAAATCCTTGCCAATATCTACGAACGGCAGCATCAGAAAGAGCACGCGCCGCCGCCGCCGGCCGATAAACCGATCCTCATGTTCAGCGAATCGCTGGCGCTCGACGTCAACACCACGACCAAAGTGATGGTCGAGCGGCAACTCGGGATCGCTTTCAGTTACCCGACGCGAGGCTGGCACACGTACGGCGTGCGCGGCCGAGACGGCGCACGTTTGCTCTTGAGCATCTTTTATTCGAAGCAACGGCTCGCGTCGGCGGAACTCTATCTCCCCAAGGTCGACCGCGCGCCCAAGCTCGAGCCGCAGGACGCGCACTTTCGCCTGATTCCCGGCGAGATCGAAGTCGGCATGCAGCTTACCGCGCTGCCGGAGCATTTCGGGCACATGGCCGGCATGCCGACGCGCATCGGACCCTACGCCGAGATGTTCGAAGCGCGCTTTCCCGGCGGCGCAGCCTACGCGATGGGCAACGACGGCGTCATCGAACGGCTGGCTCTCTACACGCTGCGCGAGTGAACGTTCGCATCGGCTGCGCCGCGCTGGCCGCGACTCTGATCGCGATCGGGCTGATGGCGCTGCGGCCGGCCGAGAGCACGGGCGGCGCGTTGCGCGACTTCGGCGTCTTCCGGGCCGCCGGCGAAACCCGGCTCGACGGGCGCGATCCGTACTCCGCTGCGATTGCCGCGCATGAGAACGCACTGCCGCGCGGTGCGATGATGCCGTTCGTGGGAATGCCGCCCGCGCTCCCGTTCTGGCTCGCTTTGGCACGCTTGCCGGAACCGGCGGCGAACGCGCTCTGGCGTTCGCTCCTGATTTTCGCGCTGCTCGCGCTCACGGTGGGCTCGACGATGCTCGCGCGCGTGCGCGCTCCCTTCGATTTCCTCTGCGTCGCCCTCGCCGCGCTCGCGTTCACGCCGATTACGAGCGCGATCGCGCTCGGCCAAACCGCGCTCGCCGGGGCTGCGGCCGCGGCGCTGGCGCTCGCTCTTCGTACGCCGGCGGCGTTGACCGCGGGCTCGTTCGTCGCGCTGGCATTTCAGCCGAACGCCGCCCTCGGGTTATTCGCCGCGTTCCGCCGCGGCGCGCGGTGGCTCGCGCTCGGGATCGCAGCGCTCTACGCATGCGGCGCGATCGTGCGTGGACCGCGTTGGCCGCTCTTCTACGCGCATCTGCTCGCAGCGCAATCCGCAGCGGAACGTGATTCGGTCCTGCAGTTCACGCCCGCGGCGATCGCGGCCGGCTTCGGCGCGAGCGCGCCGGCGGCGCATGCGATCGCAATCGCGGCCGCGGTCGTTGCCGCCGCAGCGGCGATCGTTCTAGCATGGCGCGCGCGCGACCAACGGTTCGGCTTTGTCGCGATCTCGTGCGCGTTGCCGTTCGCGTGCGGCTACTTTCACGGGCACGATTTCGCCGCACTCTTCGCGCCGGCGATGATCGTGCTGCGCGGCGTGCATGCACGGCTGCGCGGCGCGGCGCTCGCCGCGACGGTCGCGATCGGCGCCAACTGGCTCGACTTCGCGCAAGCCCCACACGCCTACGCTCAAGACGTCGTGCTCGGCTGCGCGCTGATCGCCGTTTGCCTCGCCATCCTCCCGCGCATCGATGCGCGCGTGATGCTGGTCGCGGTCGCGAGCGTCGCGTTGGTTGCCATCGCCGCGTGGCTCGGTACGACGCATCCGATCCCGAACTGGCCCGACGATTTTCCGGGCCTCGCCGGGCGTGGAGCGGGCACCGCCGCGGTCGTTTGGCACGCCGAGCTCGCCGCAACGGGATTACTTTCGCCAAACCCCGTCAGCGCGTTGCTGCGCTGCATCCCGCTCGCCGGCTGCGCGCTGCTCTTCGCGCTGCTCGCACGAGCCTCAGATGTCGACGTTCATGAAGTTGTCGAACGGCGAGACGCCGTTGGGGTGGAAGCCCTTTAGGTCTTTGTTGTAGATGTAGACTTCCTGAACGCCTTCGAGCGTGATCTGCGGCCGGTCTTTGGCGAGTTGTTCGAAGACGATCCGGTCGTCGGCGTTGCGCTGCGCCTGGTCGTAATGGCCGTACAGCGCATGGATCGCGGCGTTCGCCTTGGGATCGCACCAGTGCAGATCGTTTTGCCCCGCCGGCGGAATCTGATCGCAGCCGTATTCGAACGAGAAATCGCCGATCGGATCGTCGACCCAGTTGAAGAGCGTGATGTCCCACTTGCCGTTATAGAGGATGCCGCCGGCGGCGTACGGCGCAAAGAACATCGGATCGGGATAATGCCGTACTTCGATCCCAACGCCGATCTGCTTCCACGTCGACTGCAGATATTCGATGATGTGGTCAACGTTGACCAACCCCACGATCGCCGCGAATGTGAGGTCGAGCTTGACCCCGTTCTTCTCGCGGATGCCATCGGATCCGCGTTTCCAGCCGTCGGCATCGAGCAGCTTGTTTGCCTGCGCGATATCGTACGGCACCAGCGGAATGTTCGGATCGTAGTACGGCGCGATCTGCGGAGCGACGCCTTCTTGCAGGATGCCGACGCCGCGCGCAAATTTCTGGATGATCGTTTTTCGATCGGTCGCCAATTCGATGGCATGACGCACGACCGGATCGGCCAGTGCCGGACGGGTGAGGTTGAAGTCGATGTGCCCCCACTGATACGTCGGCTGGCGCAGCGCGGCGAAGCCGCTCAACTCGTTCATGCGCGCGTAGTACGCGCCGCCGACATGCACCCACATGTCGAGTTCGTGAGCCGAGAGCTGGGTGAAGATCGTATCGCGGTTCGGGATGATCTCGAAGTCGATTTCCTTGAGCTTCGGCCGGCCGCGGAAATAGTACGGGTTCGGAACCATCACCACGCGCTGCGAACGAAGCCACTCCTTGTATTTGAACGGGCCGGCGCCGACCGGCAGCGCGTTGAACGGCACGTGATTGATATTGGAATACTTCGCCAGCAGATGCTTCGGCAGGATCGACGGGTTGCCGCCGGTGCTGGAAAAGAACGTGACCACGAACGGCGCGTACGGCTTGCTCAGGTGAAAGACGATGGTGTATTTGTCGGGCTCGTCGACCTTGACGATCCGGTCCCAACCGGTGCGGCTCTCGACGTTGGTGGCCGGATTCATGATCATGTGATACGTCCACACGACGTCATCGGCGTTCAGCGGCGCACCGTCCGACCAGCGCAACCCCTTGCGCAGGTGGTAGGTAATGGTAAGGCCGTCTTTGCTCACCCCGCCGTTCGCCTGCGTCGGGACCTCGGTCGCCAGCTCCGGATACGGCAGGTTGTGTTCATCCCATTTGACCAGCCACGCGGCGGTCAGTGAGGACATGTAGCCGACGGTCAACTCCTGGCTGAACATCGGGTTGAGCGTATCGACGTCGGCGGCATCGGCGTAGCGCAGCACGTGCGGCACGGTCCACGAGTTAGCGCGTCCTCCCTCTCCCGTCTGCGAGACTTTGGTACAGGCACACAACAGCAGTGCGCTCGAGATGAGCGCGGCGGCAAAACGCTTCATATGGAGTACTCCCACGGGTTCCAGAACGGTGAGATCACGGGCGAAGGATCGAAGCCCTGCAGGTCGGTGTTGTACGCATAGGGCAGCTTGCGGAATCCGATGATGATCGTCGGAACGTCGAGCGCGAGCTGCTGTTGAAAGATGACGTAGTCCGCCTTGCGCTTGCTCTGGTCGATCGTCGTCAGCGCGTCTTCCAGCGCCTTCGTTGCGAGCGGATTGACCCAGAAAAGTGAGTTCTGCCCGCGCGGCGCGAGGTTGTCGGCCGAGTAGAGCGGATCGAGGTCGGGATCCGGCGCGCCGAACCAGCCGAAGATCGCCGCATCGTAATGGCCGCCCAAGAGCACCGAATCGGGACCGTTCGCGAACATCTCGGCGGTCGGATAGTTCTTGACATCGGCCTGCACGCCGACGTCGTGCCACTCGCGCTGCACGACCTCTTGAATCGCCTTGCCCATCGTCGCTTCGGTCTGCGTGCTGAGGTTGAATTCGAGCCGCCGCCCGTTCTTGACGCGCACGCCGCCCGGACCGGCATGCCAGCCGTCGCTTTCGAGCAGCGCCCGTGCTTTGGCGGGATCGTACGGATAGTGGACGGTGTCGGCGGTATACGCCCAGGAGAGCTCCGGGTTCTCGGGACCATCCGACGGCGTTTCGGCGCCGTGCATGATCTTCGCGATGATTTCCGGCCGATCGGTCGCGTAGGCGAGCGCGCGCCGCACGGTCAGATCGGCGAGAATCGGATTGTGCAGGTTGAAGTCGATGTGATCGTACGCATACGAATCGGTGGTGATGGCGCGCAAACCGTTGGCCGGGTTTGCGGCCAAGGCCTGATAGCGCGGCCAGTTGATCGCCGTCCCGCGCGCGACCATGTCGAGCGCATGCGTCTGAAGCTGCGTCTCGAGCGTGTTCTCGTCGGGTTCGGAGTAGACGTCGACTTCGTTCAGCTTCGGTTTGCCCAGAAAATACGCGGGGTTCGCCGCGAGCCGAATGACCGTGCCGCGCTCCCACTGGATCACCCGGAAGGGCCCGCTGCCGATCGGCATCGCGTTGAAAGGCGCGGAATTCTGCGTTCCCGCTGCAACGTACGGCGCCAGAATGTGCTCCGGCAGAATCGGCGTGCTGCCGTTGACGCCCCAGAGCTGCTCGAGAAACGGTGCATACAGGCGCTTCATGTGGATGACGGCGACGTCGGGTGTGCGGCAGTCGATGGACCCGATGTCGCGGTAGCCGTCGGTGATGGAAACGTTCGTCTTCGGGTCCATCACGTAACGCCACGTAAACCTCAAGTCGGCACAGGTCAGTGCTTTGCCGTCCTGCCAGCGGATGTTCGGGCGTAATTTGTAGATCAGCGTGCGCCCGTCTTTGCTCACGTCGCCGTTCGCGATGGTGGGAACCTCGCGCAACGCGTCCGGCACCGGATTGCCTTTCCCGTCGTACCGCACGGCGTAGGAGAAGACGAACATCGAGAGATCGAGCGTGATCGCGCTGTTATCGAGGGCGGGGTTGAGCGAGCGAACGTCGTACGCTTCGCCGATTCGCAGAACGCCCGGCTTCGTCCACGCATGCGCTTCGCCCGAGCCCGCCGGCTGCACGCGCATGCACCCGTTTGCGCAGACGGCGGTCAGCGCGAGCGCAAGTGCTAACGCGCCGCTTCGCAAGAGCCTTCGTCCGCCATCGATTCGGGATCGATCCCCTCGCGGACGCAAAACTCGCGATAGGCCCCTGGAGCGATTTCCGACGGTTTGATCTCGCTGCGGCCGCCCCAAAAAACGTTGGTATAGGCGAAGTCGATGCCCGCTTCGCGCAGATGCCGGTCGATCGCCGCCTTATGCGCCAACACGACCTCCTTTTCCATACCGTGGGCGACCGCCATGACGTTCACGTCCTTGAATTCCGGTCCCCCTTCGCGCCAATACGCGTGGGTGATGATGTAGTGCCGTCCGACTTCACGCCCCGCATCGATCTCCCGGCCCGGCGGAACGGCCCAGTGGAAGAGCGCGTTGTAGCGCGTCACCCGCTCGTCGTTCGCGGTAGCTTTGACGTGCTCGAGGAACGTCGAAAAGCGCCCGATCACGCGCCGCGCGTTGAGTTCACGCGCGACCCGCGCGAACTCTTGGTCGCTCACGCCGGCTTCACGCGCGCGGGCTCGCCAAAGGTCGCGCACGATTTCATCCGGTGCGAACTCGCGCTTGAGCGCGGTGAGTACGCACCACTCGAGTTCCGAAAGCTCGACGATCGCCGTGTCGGCGGGCTCGGCCGGCTGATCCGCGCGTGCACCCGGTTCCAGCCCGCGACGGCGCACGTGTCCCACGCCGAGCGTGAAGACCATTTTGGCCGGCATCAATCGGAAGTATTCCGCGCCGATACGGCGCGCCAGAAACGCGGCGTGCTTCGGCAACGAATAGCCCTGCGGAACCTTCAGCGTCGTCCACAAACGGTACGTGCTTCCGGGCGTCACCGCGTCGGTCGAGCGAATCACGACGTGACCCGAAAACGGATCCTCGTCGTACATGTACGCGAAGGCAGCGTCGAGCCGATCAGGCGGGACCTGCCAAGCGCAGAGTGCGCCGCGGGCGAGATTGGTCGACATCAAGGTCTGACGGACGCGGCGGATCGTGCCGGCACGCAGCATCGCCACCACCCGCTCGAGCACGATCTCCGGTTCGATGCCGCTGCGCGCGGCGATTTCTCCGAACGGATCCTCCTGAAAACCGGCGAGGCGGTCTTCGGAGACCGCCAAGATCGCGGCATTGACCGGATCGGAAATCGACGCGGGAACCGTAGGCTGCGAGGACATGAGCCTTCCTTACAGGCTTAGGTCGCTTGCCCCTAGGTCATAGGAGTACAGGGCTTCGGCTTGGCGTTCGCCGTAGAGCGCCGCCACATACGCCGTCTGCGCAGTCGCCAGATTGGCTTCTGCCGTCACGATCGCCGTAATCGTCGACGCACCGACTTTATACTGCGCCTGTGTCGCCTGCAGGCTCACCGTTGCGCTGGTTACCTCGGCCTGCGCCTGCACGAGATTCGCACGCGCCGAGATCAGATTTGCCAGGCCGCCGCGCACGTCGGACTGCACGGTCAGGCGCTCCGTCGTCATCGCCGCGCTGGCCTCGTCCAGCGTCGCGGCCGCAACGGCGACATTATAGTTGGTTAGACCTTGATCGTAGATCGGCACGGTCAGCGTCGCGCCGATCGACGACGTGCTCGCAAATGGCGTTTGATAACCGGGAACCTGCTCGCGTGCGGTGCCGGTGCTCGCATTCGCCGTTAGCGACGGAAAGCGCGCCAACTTGGCAAAGCGCAACCCTTCCTTATCGGATTCGACCGTGTGCTCGGCGGCGAGAAAGTCGGGCCGCAGCGTGTAGGCCAGCTGTAACGCTTGCGAGTAGCTCAGCAGACGCGCTTGCGGCGGCGAGGTGCCGAGAACCTGCGGCGAAATTGCCGTGTCGGCGTCGAGGCCGAGGACGGTTGCGAAGGTTGCCTGCGCTTGAATCGCGGCGCCTTGCGCCGTCACCAGCGCACCGCGCGCCTGGGCCGTCTCGAACTGCGCAGCCGCCAGATCCGACCGTGCCGCCGCGCCGGTTCGAATCTCCGCCGAAACGTACTGTTCGTTGGTCACGAACTCGCGCACCAGTGCAGCGTCGGAAGCGACGCTCGCGTTGTCTTCGAGCAGCGCGTAATAGTCGGTCGCGACATTGAACGCCAGCGTCTGCAGTTCACGCAGAAGCGTGTCGCGTCCGGCGATGTCGGCTTCCTTTGCGCTGCGGATTCCCGCGATCACTTGACCGCCGTCGTAAATCAATTCGGAGAGCGTGAGGCCCGCGCTTTCGGTCGTCGTGTAACCCACGTTGCCCGGAGAACTCGACGGCAGGGGCGTTGCTCCGCGGCTGGAGTTGGACCCGTAATCGCGCGTTATCGAGGCGCTGCCCGAAATGGCGGGGAGCAGCGCACCTTTCTCGGCGCCGTACTTTGCCGCGATCGCGCGATAGGCGGCGCGCTCGGACGCGAACGCGGGCGACTGCGCGGCAGCGATGTCGATCGCTTGCTTCAATGAGACCGTGACAGGAATCCCTGGTCGCTGTTTTTGCGCGGCGACGTCCGGCGCCGGCGATCCGTATGCCGGATAGGGCAGCGGCGTGCCGGTGATGGTCGGCATCGGAGCCGGCGTAGGAACCTGAATCGGGGCCTGCGACGGTTGCGGCTGCGCGCGCACGCCGAGCGGCACGCACAAACCGAGCGCGAACGCGGCGAGGAGCGATCGCGCCAGAAAACGGCGAGGCAGGGTCATTGCGAGGTGGTTCCCCCCTTGGCGGAATTCGAGCTTCCGCCGGTCGAGTTGATGGCGACGATACTGCCGTCCTTGAGCGTGTCGGGTCGGGTCGTAATCACTTGGGTTCCGGGTTGCACTTTGGGTGAGATCACTTCGGAGAGCGTATCCGTTTGCACGCCCAGACGCACCGGCACCTCTTGTGCTTTCTGATCGGGTCCGACCACGTAGACCGCAAAACCGCTCTGCGTCTGCGCAATGGCAGATCGCGGCACGACGATCGCGTTGTTATGAGATTCTTGCGGAACCGTGGCCGTAACCAGCATGCCGCCGCGCAGCAGCTCGCCCCGGTTCGGCATCTCGATCCGCGCCAAGTAGGAAAGCGTTCCGCTGGTGGGCACCGCGTTCACCGTCGCGATGCGTCCCGAGAACGTTCGTCCGGGCAGCGAACTCGAAGTAAAGCTCACGAGCGATCCGGGCTGCACGTACCGCAAGTCGGTGTCGGGCACGTTGATGTTGATCCAAAGCGTGTTGATACGCGAGATCCCCAGGACCGGCGCCTGCGGTCCGGCGTACGCACCCGGATCGAGCAGGCGTTGCGTGATTACGCCGTCATAGGGAGCGTAGATCGTGGTTTGTGCCACCTGCGTGCCCAGGGTCCGCGCGTTGGCCGCGGCGGCTTGGGCAGCGGCAAGCGCAGCTTTGGTGTTTTCTTCGCTCACGACGTTGTTTCGCAAGCCGATCTGCGCGGTATTGTATGCGCTCTCCGCCTGCACGTAGGCCGCATGCGCGGCTTCGAGCTGCGCCTGCGAAACGTAGCCGTTCTTGTAGAGCGCAGTGTCCTGATCGTAGACCAGTTTTGCGTTGCGCAGCGCGGCTTCATTCGTCTGCAGTGTCGCTTGATTCGTTTCGATTTGAACCGGCAGGCCGACTTGCGATCCCGAAGCCGTAGCCGATTGCTGCTTCGCCTCAGCTTGCGCCTGTGCGTATTGCGCGCGCAAGACCGAGCCGTCGATCTCGGCCAACGGCTGACCCGCGCGGACGTGATCTCCTACGTTCACGGCGATCGACGTGATCGTGCCGCTCTGCTGAAAGGCAAGGATCGACTGTTCGAGCGGCGCCACTTGGCCGTCGAGCGACACGTAGGTCGCGATATTTTGCCGCTTCGCGGCGGCAACGTCGACGCTGAGCGCCGGTGCTTGCTGCTGCGGCGCGTGAGCGCATGCGCATAGCATCAGGGTCGCGCCCAACGCATAAACGGCAGCTCGCTGGTGATACATGTTTCTTCCTTTTTGTCCGGCGGGTCGCGCTTTCAAGCTGGATACGAGCGACCGGCCCGCTTTGATTCACGATCTTGGATGGAATTCCTGACAATCTCCCGTATTCTCCCCCGGCATGAGCGCGAAACTGGAGATCGGCCGCGCGTATAGCCTTCAAACCCGGGTCGAGGAGTGGATGACCGCCGAAAAGGCGGGGAACAAGGGCGTCGACGTTCTTTCGACCTCCATGCTGGTCCAGCTGGTCGAGAGCGCGGCGGTGGCCTGCATCGAGCCCGTGCTCGGTCCGGACCTCGTCTCGCTCGGAACCCATGTCGATATCGAACATCACAAACCGGTGCCGGTTGGATTCATCGTCCGCACCGAGGTCGAAATCGTCATGGTCGATGGGCCGCGCTTGAGTTTTGCGGTCGCCGTCTTCGACGAGCGCGAGGCGGTCGCGGAAGGGACGCACGAACGGTATCTGATCGAGCGCTCGAAATTCCTCGCAAAGCTTGAAGAAAAGCTCGCCTCGGGCTAGGGTTAAAGAAACCCGGGACGGGCTCGGGTTCTACTGCAGGGGGGGCAAACGGCTCCCCGAACACCATTAAGAAGGATTGTCTTGGTGGCCCATGCCTTTTTTTGGGCTGCAAGCCCCTGATGCAACTCGTGGATTCATAAAACTCAATTTCTAGGAGGAAACATTGAAGCGACTGAGCACCGGAGTCCTCACCGCGCTGCTGGCAGCCGGTTTCGGACTTAACGCGGTCGCCGCCCCGACCCTCGCATCGCATGGAAACATCGGAACCAACGTGATCGCGCAGGACCAGGGTGGTACCATGGCTCCGCCGGCGAACTTCGGTTCCCCGCCGTCGGGGCAATACCCGATTCTCTTCAACGACCACCATGTCTATGCCAAGCCCGACACGCTGAGGCAGGGCCGCGTGCTCGCCGCGCTCGTGCGTGGGGGCACCGTGCTCATCCCGCTGCGTTCGATGTTCGAACAGATGGGCGCAACCGTGTCGTACGACCCGGCCAGCAAGACGGTGGACGTTAGTAAACCCGGCGCCGACGTGAAAGTGACCGTCGGCAAGCCCGAGGTCGTCATCAACGGTGAATCGCGTCCCCTCGACGTGCCGCCGATGATGTGGCACGGACACGTTCTCGTTCCGGTCCGCGTGATTTCGGAAGGCATGGGAGCGTACGTCCAATGGGTGCCCGATCGGCAGATCGTCGTCGTGCGCTATATTCCGCCGACGCCGCCGCCGACCCCGACGCCGGCACCGCCGGCCCCGGTGGAAACTGCGCCGCCGACGCCGACCCCGGCACCGGCCGCAACACCCTACCACGATCTCTTCATCGCCGGTGACTACATCGCGTCAGCGAAAGTCTACGACGAATTCAGCCCCGGCAACACGAGCACCAATCAAAACGGATTCCCGTACGCCATTCGCGGCGCCGCGGAGTTCGATCTCTTC
Source organism: Candidatus Baltobacteraceae bacterium (assembly GCA_035502855.1). Classification (NCBI taxonomy): domain Bacteria; kingdom Bacillati; phylum Vulcanimicrobiota; class Vulcanimicrobiia; order Vulcanimicrobiales; family Vulcanimicrobiaceae; species Vulcanimicrobiaceae bacterium. The sequence continues at coordinate 152,021 of DATJTX010000031.1, read as the reverse complement.
GACATCCCGTGGATGGTCGAAGGCGATTGGCGTTCGATAAACTATCCGCACACCTGTGCGGGTGGTCTGGCCGCACCGACGCCGGACTGCTACGTGACGACGATCGGCGGAGCCGGCTCGACAGCCGTTCCCGCGCTCATCGTTCGCAGCTACGATCTGGATGCACGTCTGGCCATCAAGGTCGCCGATCCGCGGATCTACATCGGCGTGGGCTACATCTGGCGCGCAAACAACGTCGGATATCCGCGTATCTCGAACGTCGGCTTCGGCATCGAGAAACTGCCCGACCTCAACCATCCGTTCTCGGTGTACGGAAGCGTGTGGTACTACGGTAACGTCAAGGGCAACTTCACCGATCCGTCAGGCACCACGTACCAACTCGCATACAACATCATCAAGGCGCAATTCGGCTTGACCTACTCGTTCCAGGGAAGCCCGCTCTTCGTTGAAGGCGGCGTCCTCGGCGAGTCGCTCAAGAACAAGATCAACGCCCCGGGTGATGCGAGCAACTTCGGACCTTACGTCGGCCTCGGAATCAAGTTCTAGGAAAGTCCTACATGTAGCCCATCTCTTCGTCAGCGAGGTCCTCGATTGCCGTAGCAAACGTCGGACCTCGCTTCCTCGACCTGGACGACATGTAGAACTTTCCAGGATCGTTCCAAAGGGGAGAGCCTCCGGGAAACCGGAGGCTCTTCTCTTTTAGAGCCGCGGCGTCGGCATCGGCGAGGCCGATTCCAAGGGCAGCTCCGATTCCATCGGCGTCGGAATCGGCGAGGGCTGCACGCATGGCGGCACGATGATATCGATCTTGGGTTGCCCCGGTTGCGGTGACGGAGTGGGGCTCGCAGCCGGTGTTTCCTCGGGCATCACGCCGCTCGGAAGAGGTGTCGGGCAAAGCTGCGGGTTGGCGAAATAGTGCTCGGTGAAACCGCGCGAAAGATCGGCGCGTTCGAGCCTGCCGAAGTAGGTATTCGCGAAGCGCGCGGTCAGTACGTGCATGTAGGTCCACGCCTTCTGCTGCGCGTCGCGCGTGTAGATCTTCTTGTACATCGCGATCGCGAGAAAGTAGCTGCGTGCGAGTTGCGGATCGCCGGGATACTTGTGCGCCCACGCTTCGAGCGCTTCGTCGGCAAATCCGACCTTCGAGATGATCCCGGAATCGGTCGTGTAAGCGCCGGCGCGAACGTTTTCGTCGTGAAACGTATTGTTGATGCCGAGATAGCTGAGCTTCATGCGGCCGAAGTACTCATCACCGGGCGCAGAGTGATTGTACTCCTCGCATTCTTGCCGAGCCCACTTGCTCGGCTTGCTCAAGCACGGATCTTTTCGCGCTTTCGTGACGGCCGGCTTGGCCGCGGCATCCGAAGGAACGTTAGGCAGCATTGCCGCCAGCACGGCGAACGCGGCGACGATATGGAGTAGGCGACGTCTCATGAGGTCGGATATTCGCAAGGCCACGAGCAGCTCCCGTGTAGAAGAGTCGCTCGTGCCGTCTCGACCACTTCGCCTTGCCGCGCTTCAACTACGCGCGCACGATCGTGCCGATTACGAGCGTCTGCACCAATCGATGATCGGACGCATCGAGCGGGCTGCAGCGAATCACGATCTGCTGGTGCTGCCCGAGGGAACCTTTCCGGCCTATGTGCTCGGCGATGCCAACGTCGAGGAACGCTCGGTCCAAGACGCGACCGAGCAGCTCGCGCGCATCGCCCGTGCCGCGGGCTGCGTAATCGTCGCGGGAGCCGCAGTACATCGGGGCGGCGCGCTGCACAACAGCGCCGTCGTGATCGATCGCGACGGGACCCTCGCCGGCAGCGCCGAGAAGATTTTTCTTTGGCACTTCGACCGGCAATGGTTCGCACCGGGATCCTCGATCGCCCCGGTAACGACGTCGATCGGACGGCTCGGCGTGCTGATCTGCGCCGACGGCCGGATGCCGGGCATCGCGCGCGAACTCGTCGACCGCGGCGCCGAGCTGCTCGTCATGCCGACGGCCTGGGTTACGTCCGGACGCGATCCCCGCCACCTCGAGAATCTTCAAGCCGATTTGCTGGCACGGGTACGCGCGTTCGAAAACGGCGTGCCGTTCGTTGCCGCAAACAAATGCGGTTTCGAACTCGGGATGGTGGCGTATTGCGGCAAATCGCAGATCGTGGACGCCGGCGGAGAGGTCGCGGTCATGGGTTCGCAGACGCAGGAAGAGGTGTTGAGCGCTACGATCGCGATCGGGGCGCCGCATCCGTATCGCGCAGCCGTTGCCGCACCGCCGCAGCGCGAGACCGCACCCGGGCGCGCGCTGCGGATCGCGATCGCCGCCGACTCCTTACCGCCCGATCTCGCCGCACGCCTGCGCGTGCTCGAAGCCGATCTCGGGCTGGCTGCAAGCGGTCCCGATCAGTTCGACGCACTCGATCGGCTACTGGCAGCAGTGCGGCTCGACGCGCGAGCGGCATTCGATCCCGGGCTGCTGGTTGCGTATCGTCGCGCCGGCTATCGCATCGCCGTTCTCGATGCCTCTTCCGCGCATCCGTGGCTCGAACGGATCGCGCGCGCCCGGGCGGCAGAATTGCGTCTGTACGTCGTGGTGTTCGATCGTGAGGCGCACCGGGCGTATGCGATCGATCCCGACGGAAGCATCATCGCCGGCACGTTCGAGGGATATGCCCTGGCGAGTTTCGGGCTCGATCCCGCGCGCACCGCGCAGACGCTCGTTGCCCCCGGAACCGACGTCGCCGCCGGCATCGAACTCGTGGCCGCGATCTCGCGTCCGCAGGCAAGCGTTTCGTGAGCGCGCACGCCGCCGCTCCGTCGCACGATCGTTTCGTTCCGTTCTTCACCGCGATCGTCGCCGTTCTTGCGGCACTGGGTACGCTCTTCGCCCATCATCGCTCGATTCAGGCGCTTTCGTTGCGCAACGACGCCGTGCTCGCGACCGTGAAAGCCTCCGATCAATACGGCTATTATCAAACCAAACAATTGAAGGTCACGCTCTACCAGGCGCTCAATCGGCCTAGCGGTGTGGCGGAAGAACAGCGGACCTCTCTCGCGATCTACGCGCAGGCAAAGGCGCTCGAGACGCAGGCGGAAGACGAACAAAAGCATTCCGAATCCTATCTGACGTCGTTCGAAACGCTTGAAATCGCAACCACCCTTTTCGAGATATCGATCGCCTTTGCGTCGATCGCCGCACTGACCGATTCGCGAATGATCCTTTACGCCGGTGCGGCGCTCACGGCGATCGGCCTCGTGCTCGGCGTCGTCGGATATCTGCAAGCGCATTGAAAACCTGGGGCGCCCTCCTTCTCGCTGCGCTCGTAAGCGCCGCCGCTCCCCGCCCGGCGGTCACGACGCGCGCCACCGGCTCGATCGCCGTCGCTGCGCTTGCGTACTTGCCGGGAAGTACGATTCCGATTCGGGTGAACGGGTTCGACGGACCCTACGGACTCTTCGTCAACGGGAGCGGCGCGATCAACGGCGACCGCTATCGTGTCGGGGCCGGCGGCGACGCGAGCACGCTCATCGCGGCGAGCGTGCACGGGCTGGCCGTACAAACGCTCGAGGTCGCGCCCACCCCCGATCCCAGCCGGCCGTTCATCGCGGTCGCGAGCTACGACGACGGCATCATCCTGCACGATGCAACGCCGCCGTATCGCGCGCGTTCGGCGCTCGGCATCGACGGCGCGCCGGGCGACGTCGCCATCGACGAGCACGGGAGGCTCGGCACGGCTGCGACCGAGGGAACGAGCGCGACGATTGCCGATCTCGATCCATGGGCGGTGCGGCGCTATGACGGCGTTCCGTTCGGCGATGAAGTCGCATTCGACGCGCGCAGCGGAGCGCTCTTCGTCACGAACCGTGACGTCGGCGGCGCCGGGGCGCTCACGCGAATCTCCGCCGACGGAATCGTTTCGCAGCGGGTACTCGGGCTTACCGCCGAGGGACTTGCGATCGATCCCGCGCGCCAGCGCGTCTACGTCGCCAACGTGAATGACGGCACCATTTCGATCGTCGATGCGCGCACGATGGTCGAGTTGCGGCGCTTCCATGCCGTCGATCGCGTCTTCTCGCTCGCACTCTCGCGCGACGGATCACGGCTCTTCGCCGTCTCGAACGAGAGCCTGAGTTCTCCGTTCGCTGCAGCCGGCAGCGTCGTCGCGTACGATGTCGCGGGCAATGCCGCGCGCGAAGTCGCACACAGCACGCGGCTCGGTTTTCCGATCGGTATCGCATACGATGGGGCGCACGATCGCCTTTACGTGACCGACGAGGGAGCCGATTCGATCTACGTGCTCGATGCGCGCACGCTGCGTGCCGTCCACGCGCCGCTCAAGACGTGCGAAACTCCGTGGAAACCGTCGCTCGAGCGCGGGCTGCTGTTCGTCCCGTGCGCGCGCAGCGATCGCGTCGACGTCTTTAACACGGCCACGCTGCGGCGCACCGCCGGGGCTCCCTTTGCGACCGGGGGCTATCCGCTCGCCGTGGCGGTCTGGTACGGAGCAGCGCATAACGGATAATGCTGGTAGCCCTTCTCCTCGCGCTTTTACCCGCGCATCTCGATCTGGGCCCTCCCTTTCCGCCCGTCGCATTCGACGCACCGACGATCGAGACGATCGCGCCGGGAGTCGAATACGGCGAATACGATTTGGTCACCGGCGAAGGACCGATCGTCGTGCACGTGATCGCGGTTGCTCCGCATGCTCCCGGCATCGAACTCAATACGGTGCTCGCCGATGACGCGCTCACCTCGCCGGGGGAGACGGTCTCGTCGATGGCGCAGCGCACCGGCGCGATCGCCGGAATCAACGGCGACTACTTCGACATCGGGAATACGAACGCGCCGACCAACGTCGTCGTGCACGACGACGAGCTGCTGCGAACGCCCGACCGGCGCTACGCCCTGCTCGTTACGCAAGACGGAACCCCACAAATTTCGCAAGTCGAGTTTGCGGGAACGCTGCAATTGGCCGACCGCACCGTAACGCTCGACGCCGTCAACGAGTTTCCGCCCCCGGGCGGAGGCGTCTCGCTGCTCACGCCCGCGTTCGGACCGGTGCCGCCGAACGACGATCTGACGCTGGTCGCGCTCGATCCGACCGACGGCACCCCGCCGTTCGCAACCTACCGCGTCACCACCGTTCCCGACAACACGGTACGTCAACCGCCGGGCTACTATGTCGCGATCGGAATGAACGCGTACGCGGCCGCGGGCGTCCCCAACGTCGGCGATACGATCGCGGCCCATGGCGATCTCTCTCCGGTCGCACTCGGCGATCTGGTCGCTGCGGTGGGAGGCGGTCCGCTGATCCTCGATAACGGCGCATGGGTCGACGATCCCAACGGGCCCAGCGGCGGTGAATTCGATCGACCGATTCCGTGCAGCGGCGCCGCGATCGGCGCCGACGGAACGCTCTACTTGCTGGAAGTCGACGGGCGTCAGCCCGAACTCTCGGTCGGTATTACGCGCCCGGAATTCGCGGCATTGATGCTCGCCTTCGGCGCGGTGCGCGGCATGGCGTTCGACGGCGGCGGCTCCTCGGAACTGGTGGCGCGTATCCCCGCCGATTCCGATGCGCAGCTCGTAAACACGCCCTCCGACGGACACGAACGTAAGGTCGCCGACGGCCTCTTCGTGTACGATACGGCGCCGGTCGGGCCGGCGACGCAACTGCTCGTGCAGCCGGTCGCGGTGCGAGCGCTGCGCGGTGCGAGCATCAACGTCCGTTTCGCTGCGGCCGACTCCGCCGACCATGTCGTCGCCGACGCGCTTCCGATCGACGTCCGCGTCGAGCCCTCTGGGCTCGGCACCTATCGCCAGGGAACGTTCACCGCCGCGGCGTCGGGCGAGGGATCGCTGGTTGCGCGTGAAGGCGCGATGATGCTGCGCGTACCAATCCGGGTCTACGACGATCCCGCGCGCGTGGCGATCTTACCCGAGGACCCCAGCGTCGCGCAGAACGGACGGCTCACGCTGCAAGCGCGCGCCTATGACGCGCAAGGGTATGCGATCGCGCTCCCTGCCACACTCCCCTGGCGTGCCCAGAACGCGTCGATCGACGGCGGCGGCACTTTGACGGCCGGCGTGAGTGACGCGCTGGTCTCTCTATTACTCGGCGATCACCTGGCAAATGCGCACGTGACGGTCGGCTTTCACGACGTTGCATTGCCGACGACGCCTTCGTTCATGACGCAGCCGAAGGGCGGAGAGGGCTCGGTGCAGCCCGTTCCCGGCTGCGAGGATTGCGCGCAACTGCAATACGCGCTCGGGCCGGGCGAGCGCGCCGCGTATCTGGTCACCGGCGTAACGCTTCCGGCGCGCAGCGTCGGAATCGCCTTCGACGTCGATGACGACGGTCAGGGTGCGCTGCTCAAGCTCGCGCTGCGCAATGCGATAAACGAAGAAGTGCTCTTGCCGGTCGCGCCGATGGACCATCCGGGTTGGCGCGAGGTCGCCGTTCGTCTGCCGCAAGGGCTCGCGCAACCGGCTCGCTTGGTGGCAATCTACGTCATCGGCGCGAACGCGTCGGCCACCATCCAAGGCACGATTACGGTCAAGAATCTTCACGCCGTCGTGGCAGGCTCCGGGCCGAATCGACCCTAACCACCGCAGCAATGGGTTTTGAAGACCTTGCGCGCCGAGCCTTTGACACGGCGAGCATTCGCGGCGCCCGCTACGCGGACATCCGGTTCGAAAACGTGCGCAGCGAGCGGATCGAGGTGCGTAACGGCGTGGTTGCAGGTCTAGCCGACAGCCGCAGCTGCGGCTACGGCATTCGCGCGTTGGTTGACGGCGCGTGGGGCTTCGCGGCCAGCAACGATCTCACCGCTGCGGGCATCGACCGGACCGCGGCGCGCGCCGTCGCGATCGCAAAAGCAAGCGCGGCGATCGCGCGCGAGCCCTTCGGCGCGGTTCCACCGCGCGCGTACGCGGATCGGTATGAAACCCCGGTGCTCCGCGATCCGCTCGACGTTCCGCTCGGTGAGCGCGTCGCGCTGCTTCTGGAGGCCGAAAAGCTCGCGCACGCAACGCCGCAAATTGCGGTTGCGCGCGCTTGGCTCGATCTGTGGCGCACGGAGAAATCGTTCTTCAGTACGATCGGGTCGGCGATCGAGCAGATCATCGTTCAAACCGGCAGCGGCGTGCAGGCGATGGCAGTCGGCGAGGGCGACGTGCAGACCCGCACCTATCCGGGCGACGTGGGGCTCTACAAGAGCGGCGGCTGGGAGATCGTCGAAGAAGCCGCGCTCGTCGCGAACGCGCAGCGAATCGGCGAGGAAGCGACGGCGCTCTTGACCGCGCCGCAGTGTCCGAGCGGAACGTTCGACGTGATCCTGGGTGGTTCGCAGGTCTCATTACAGATACACGAATCGTGCGGACACCCGGCCGAATTGGACCGCGTGATGGGCTGGGAGGCGAATTTTTCGGGAACGAGTTTTCTCGAAGTCGCGCAGCTCGATGAGTTGCGCTACGGCTCGCCGCTCGTCACGATCGTCGTCGACAACACGATGCCTTTCGGCATGTCGACCTGCGGTTACGACGACGAGGGCACGAAGTCGGGAACGTCGGACATCGTCCGCGACGGGATTCTGCGCGGCTACGAGATGAGCAACGATACGGCACGGGCCATCGGGCGCACGAGCAACGGCTGCGTCCGCGCGCAGAGCTGGGAGTTCGTTCCCATGATCCGCATGTGCAATTTGAATCTATTGCCGGGCGATCTTCCGTTCGATGCGCTCTTCGATGACGTTCGCGACGGTGTCTACATGGAGAGCAACCGCTCGTGGTCGATCGACGACCGGCGTTTGAACTTCCAATTCGGCTGCCAAATCGGTTGGGAGATCAAAAACGGAAAGCGCGGACGCATGGTCAAGAATCCGACCTACGCGGGCATGACGCCGCAGTTCTGGAACGCATGCGACGCGATCGCCGATACCGCGTCGTGGAATGCTTGGGGCACGCCGAACTGCGGTAAGGGCGAGCCGATGCAAACCGGTCGAACCACGCAGGCCGCCGCGCCCGCACGTTTTCGCAACGTGAACGTCGGAGTCGGATACCAGTGACCGCTCGAGAACGCGAAGCTCTGGCGCGTCGCGCGGTCGAACGTTCGCGGGCCGATCAGACCGAGGTGCTCGTGAGCAGCGCCGACACCGCGCTGACGCGGTTCACGCGCGGCATCTCGAACCAAAACGTGGCCGCCGACGACGTGACGGTCTCGGTGCGTGCAATCGTCGACGGACGCACCGGCGTCGCGAGTTCGGACGATTCGGCCGCGGCCTCGATCGATGCCTTGGTTGCGCGCGCGTGCGAGATGGCCTCATTCGCGCCGCGCGACGAGATGCGCGGCCCGCTGCCCGCGGGCGGCCCGAGCGAGGCTCCGCCGAATTGTTACATCGAGGCGACGGCAGACGCCGAGCCGGACGCGCGCGCGGCCGTGTGCGATGCGATCATGCGCCGCGCCGAGGGCGCCGGCTACTGGTGCGCCGGCTATGCCTCGACCGCGAGCAGCGGCGTGACGATCGCGAACTCGTCGGGGGCGCTGGCATCCTTCGACGGAACCGACGCGCAGGTCAACGCCAAAGCCACCGCGCCCGATTCCACCGGCTTCGCCGAGCACTATGTGACCGACGTGCGTGAACTCGACGGCAACGCGCTCGGCGAACGCGCGGTCGAACTCGCCCGCAGCAGCGCTGCACCCCGCGAAGTCGAACCCGGGAACTGGACGGTGATTCTGCAGCCGCCGGCGCTGGGCGAGCTCTTCACCTACCTGGCCGCGCACTTCTCGGCGCAGAGTTTCAGCGACGGATCCTCGTTCTGCTCGGACGGACTCGATCGTTCCTATTTCGATCAAACCGTTTCCGTCTACGACGACTACGCGAATCCGCTCGCGCCCTCGATGCCCTTCGATTACGAAGGCCAACCGAAGTCGCGTGTGACACTGGTCGAAGCGGGCGTCGTGCGTAACGTCGTGACCGATAGCTATTACGCGCAAAAACTGAATCGCGCGAACACCGGGCACGCGCTGCCGGCGCCCAACTCATGGGGACCGCAACCGCTGAACATCGTGATCGCACCCGGCGAGCGCAGCACCGCCGAGCTGATCGCAAACACGAAACGGGGCCTGCTGATCTCGCGTTTTTGGTACATCCGCACGGTCGATCAAAAGCGCGCCATCGTCACCGGCATGACCCGCGACGGCACCTTTCTGATCGAAGGCGGCAAGATCACCGGCGGCGTGCGCAACCTGCGCTTCAATCAGAGCATCGTGAACGCGCTCGGTAGCGTCGAGTTCTCGAACGAACCGCGGCGCACCGGACAGTACAGCTACGCACTCGTCGTCCCTGCCGCAAAAATCGACAGCTTCACCTTCACCAGCACAACCGAATTTTAGCCATTGTTGGACACGGTGAGCCCTGTGATCTCACGAGCATCGCCCGCTCTAGGAAAAGTGGACGCGCAACGAGCTAACCTTTGCCCGTAGGCCTACGCGCCTAGCGGTCGATTCGCATTCGCGTATCCAGCTAGCCGGCACCATTCCAGGGCCTTTCCCTCCGCGGTTTTGCTTTTAAATAAGAAACCCCAACAAAATACGGGGTTTTGGGACCATTTCACGACCGCTCGGGGTTTGCAATTAAATGAAAATCAGGCCCAAATGGGCAGGTAGCGGGCGTACCGACGCGAATCGCCGGCACTCTCATCCGGTTTGATTAGCTTGGCGTCAATCGCATCTTTTATGATTTGCGAAACGATCGCCTGCTTACCGTCGGGCAAGCCAAATCGCTCACGCAACGACTGATTCGTCATTCTTTCCGACATGACCCATTTGAGAGCGCAGTGCTGATAACAAGCACGAGTCCGATCATCCCGATCCATATCATCAAATGACCTTGGTCCATAGATCGTAACGAGCGTCCGTTGATGAATGGCGCCAAAGTACGGAGCTGGAAGCTGATGCATTTCCACCGCCATAACGACTCGGTCGACCCCGCTGCTGCGTTCTTCACAGATTGACATGCGGCGCATAAGATCCGCTAATCGCTCGTTCCTCGACTGGTACCCATCAATGAAACGTTCAACGGGAAGCACGGGCATACCAGGGTTCGATATCTCAATGCGATTTGAATAGATTTCAACCATTGGAGACATGCCTGTAAGCGTAAGGTCCTGATGAATAAGCGCATTGGCGATTAGTTCGCGAACCGCGTCGTCCGGTAACAGTCTAATCTTCCTCCGTAGCGACTGCTCAAGGATCTCGTTTTGCGGCAACTGTGACACGACAAAATCAACGATCCCCTGAAACCCAACTGCATAACCACGCTCGCCGGTCTGATCCAGCCTAACATCGGTCTTAGATATCCCGTTGTAGACGATCACCCGAGGAGCACGCCTGGCGATCTCAGGAAATTCGCTTAATCGTTTGGCGAGGAGTAGCGCTCCGAGCCGACGGATCGCATAGCCGGACGCACTCTCATCGATCAAATGCTCAGCAACAAGTCGTTCGAGAACTGCGTCTTGAGTGGTCGGGTATGGCTGCTTGAGCAGTTCAAAGAACGTTTGCGTGTCAAGCAGCGTAATTACCTGTTCGGCTGTAAGCTCTTGGCGCGTGAATTGTTCGGCCCAATGTGGTTGACCTTCGGAGAAAATCGCGCGCAAGCGATCCTCAGACATCGCGGTAAGACTGGAACCCGATCGCATTAGATATTTCCCATCGAGGTGGTATGCGCTGCCCTGCATTCGCGAGGGAATATGGAACACGAGGACACGACCGTCAGGATGACCCACCTCCTCGACATCAACACGAAACCCAACGTTTTGAAAAATGTCCTCCGCAATGCTTACCAAATTTACGAATGCTTTTGTTCCGACTACCGTTCGCGGTGATCCGTTCGCAATGCCGAGCAAAAGCTTGCCACCACCCTCATTAGCAATTGCGACACAGTATTCATATAGCTTTCGCCTCTCGTACTGGTTCTTCGCCTCTTTGAATTCGAGCTGCTGATGCTCGGACGGTTCTTGCCGCCACAGGTCGATCTGGGCCACGGTGGTCATGGCCGGACAATTGGCCGTCGCTTATCCGAGGTCCTCAGGCCGCTGATCCGAGCGGCACCTAGGATGTCGACAACCAAATTGGGTGCCACCCTCTTCGCCGACGAACGCAGAGCGGACTCTCGCGCTAGCGCTGAGCCGCGGCGATTGCGGCTTTCATCAAGGTCGCGCGGAGTTTGCCGTCTTCCAATTCGAGGAGACCGCGGATCGTGCGGCCGGCAGGCGTGGTGACTTCGTGTTTGAGTGCGCCGGGATGCGCGTCGCCCTCCAAGACGAGCCGCCCGGAACCAAGCACGGTTTGAGCGACCAGCACGCGGGCGTGTTCGTAGGGAATGCCGAGCGCGATCGCGGCGTCGATCAGCGCCTCGATTGCAACGAAGATGAAGGCGGGACCGCAGCCGCTGATCGCGGTGACCGCGTCCATCAGCGATTCGTCGAGGACCAGCGTACGGCCGCACTTCTCGAAAAGCTCGCGCGTCTGTTCGAGCGCTTCTTCGCAGCTTTCGTGGGTGCGGGCGAGAACGGTCATCGCCGAGGTAACCCGCGCCGGCGTGTTGGGCATCACCCGCACGATGCGTGTACGGCGGCCGGTCCAGCAGTGCAGGGCCGCGGTATCGACGCTTGCGACGGCGGAGACCAACACCTGATCGTTGCGCAGGACCGGCGCGATCCCGGTACAGACCTCGGCCGCGTCACGCGGCTTGACGCAGACAACGACCACGTCGCTCGCCTCCGCGACGTCCCGATTGCGCGCCGAGGAAGCACGCGTGGTCCCATCGATCGCGCGCACGTGCGGATGACGCTCGAAGCCTCGCTCGAGTGCGCTGCCCAAGGTTCCACGGCCGATGATTCCGATTCGCATGATGCCCTCGAATAAAAAAACGAGCCGCTCCGGTAAACGGAGCGGCTCGTTGCAGTTGCTTGACGACGCGCGCTACCGGACCGGCATCTCCTGATGCGGCTGCGGCGGGCACGGCAGAACGTACACGTTCAACATCGTTGGCCGATCTTACCCCGGCTTGCGGCGGCGCGTCAAGAGCAAGCCGATGAGAATTGCAAGGAGCCCGGCAGCGACTACGGCCAGATCCGGGATCGATATCATCTCGATCGCCGGATAGTCGAGCACGGTGGGATGCAGACGCAATCCGGCCACCTCCACCTCTCCGCCGCCGGCGGCAACGCTGATGCCATGCGGAATCGACGCGCCGGAGTCGTCCTCGACGTCGAAGAGCACCGCCGGCCCATGCAGCGAAGCCAGCGCAGGCAGCGATTCCGCCTCTCGGGCGGTGAAGAGCACGGTCTTTACGATACGATGCGCCGCCGGCACCGCAAACGAGTCATACGGCAGGGTGAGCCCCGCGATCGTTTGCTGATCTTGCATCAGTAGCACCGGCGAAAGAAACGCGATCCCGGTTGGCTGCGTGATCGTCAGATGCGCACCGCGCCGATCCAAGGCCTCGATGGCGACAACGGTACGGGTTACCGCGCGCAGCAGCACGGTCGACGTGTACCGCTGCGTGTCGATCGGCTGCGCGCTGTTTCCACGCACGAGCCCAACCGGCGCGTCACCGTGTTGTAAGAGGGGAAAAGCGAGGCTTGCGCCCAACTCATCGACGCGTACGCTCGTTCCGGGCGCACCCAGCACCGTCCGCGTGTCGGGGCCGAGCAATCCGCTCGCAATACCGGCAAACGCGATCGCACCAAGCCCGAATGCAATCAGCGGCGATCGGCCCAGGCGCACCATGCTCCATATCGCAATCGCCGCCAGCACGACGCTGTACCAGCCGGCGTGATAGACGGCGCGGCCGGGCAGCAGCACTTGACAAACCACTGCGATGACGACGAGCGTAGCACCGAGAGCGGGCCCGTTCACGTGGCGCGAAGCACGCCCGCGATGGCCGAACGCATCTGCTGGATGGTGAGCGGTCCGTCGAAGCCGCGGGCAACGACGCCGAGGCGATCGATTACGACGGTGGTGGGCAAGCCGAGCGCCGCGTAGACGCGGCCGTAGCGCTGCGCGTCATCGATCCAAATCGGGAAATGAATGTCGAGCGATTGCGCGAACGCGGCTGCGCGCTGCGGGGATTCGCCCTGATTGACGCCCACGATCACGACGCCGTCCTTGGCGTATTCTTGCGCCACGGTCTGCAGATCGGGCAACTCGGCACGGCACGGAGGACACCACGAGGCCCAGAGATTCATCACGACGACCTTGCCGCGATACTGCGCGAGCGAGACCGCGTTCCCATGATCGTCACGCAAATCGAGAACCGGCGCCGTTTGACCGACCATCGCCGACGGACCAACCGCCGCCGCGTTTTGCGTGCGGAAGAGCGGCACCAAGATCACCACCGCGATCGCGATCGCGGCCAGAATCAAGATCGTGCGGGCGGGAAGTCTCACCAGTCGCCCATCCGGTCGGGATCGACCTCCCCCTCGAACGCGATCGTTCCGCGCGGAAGGACCGCCGCAAAGAGCGGTATGTTCCGAAATCGAACCTCGCGCCGGCGCGGCGCATCGACGCCCGATTCGAAGAGCCGGCAATACCGCTCGAGCACGTCCGGACTGCAATGCGCAAGCTCGGGCATCACATTATACGTCTGCACGAATCGGTCGAAAGCCCGCTCGAACGCATCGGGTGCAAAGTTCGAGCCAAGGCGCACCTCGCGCCGCACGCGTTCCAGGGTCCTCTCCTCCTCTATGGCGAACCGCGTCCGCGTGTCCGCTATGGTTCTCGATGGCCGTGCTCTTGCCGCAGAGCTGCGTATCGAGCTGCTTGCTCGTACGAGTGCGCTACGCGAAGCGGGGATTCATCCCAAGCTGGTCGTCGTTTTCGTAGGAGAGAACGAGTCGAGCGTCGCCTACGTTCGCAACCTGGTCAAAACCGGCGAGCGCGTGGGCATCGAGATCCTGGTCGACCGCCTGCCCGAACGTGTGACTTCTCTCGACCTGCGCGCGCGTCTGGAGCAGCTGCACGAGGATCCGTCGGTGCACGGCGTCCTGCTCCAGCAGCCGCTGCCGCCGCACTTGGCGGTCCGCGAGATCGCCGATGCGATCCCGGTACACAAGGACGTCGACGGCGCGCATCCGACGAACCAGGGACACCTGGCGTTCGGGAGCGGCGCCGAGTTTGCGCCGGCAACGCCCGCCGCCGTAATGCTCCTGCTCGAGCGCAGCCCGCATTGGCCGCTGCGCGGGCGCCGCGCGGCGATGATCGGACGCTCGATCGTCGTTGGTGCACCGGTCGCGATGCTGATGCTCGCGCAAGACGCCACCGTCACCGTCTTGCATAAGGAGAGCACGAGCCTTCAGCCGTACGTGCGAATGGCGGAAGTCGTCGTCGTCGCCACCGGCGTGCCCGGACTGATCGGCGGCGCCGACATCGCGCCCGGCGCGACCGTGATCGACGTCGGCACGACCGTCGTCGACGGCGTGCTCAAGGGCGACGTCGATTATGAATCGGCGCGCGAAGTCGCCGGCGCGATTACGCCGGTCCCCGGGGGTGTGGGCCCCGTCACCAACGTCGCGCTTCTGCGCAACGTGGTCAAATCCGCCGAACGTTTGAGCGGGCTTGCATTGTTGAATTGAATCGCTTTTGGATGGGATGTTCTTGGTCCGACAACCGGGCTCTCTAAGACGCTCGCGTCTCGCACAGTTAATGTCAGGGTGCTCGCCGCTCGCGTAACCCGTTCGCCCGGTCGTCGGACCCTTCCATCCCATCCAATTCAATTCAATTCAACGCACGAACGCCGCGAACGCGGCGAATCGACACACGCTGCTCGCGCGACGTTGGTGACGGTGCTTGGGCGTTGTCTTGCATGTTATGCGAGCGAGGAGCGGGCTGCGTCGTGCGGAGGAGGCTCTGTACGAGCGCCGGAGCCAGGATGGCGAGAGGCGCGAGAAAGGCAGCAGCGATTTTTCCACGGATGGAAAAATCGTGAGCGGCTCCGATGCACGATGCAGCCCGCTCCGAGCGTCGCCTCAATTCTGCGAAAAGAATCTCCCGAAGTATTTCTCTTGCGTCCCGCGATAGCTATCCTCTTCGCCGCGTTCGCGGCGTTCGTGTAACTCCGTCTCGCGGCGTTCGAGTAGTTTTCGCAATTGCGGGAGCAGGCGTTCGAGGAAGTCGTGCTCGGCGCGCAGACGCGATTTGGTGTCGGCCACCTCGAGCAGACGCTGTTTGACGCGTTCGGCGACTTGGAGCATGTCGCCGATCAGAAACGAGGTGCTTTGTGGATCCTCGGGAAGATCGACGCTGCCCTCGCTGCCCGAGAATTCGACCAGCAGATCGATGTATTGTTCGAAGAGCGCGCACACCGCGGGCATGAGTTCTTCGACTTCGCGATCGGAAGGCACTTCCGGTTCTTCGATCACGTCGACGTCGGCAACGAGGTAGGGTTCGCGGCTGACGACTTCGCGAATGCGAAAGCGATTGCGGCCGACCGTCGAGATGAAGTACCGGCCGAACGGCAACGGTTGAACGTCGACGATCTCCGCAATCGATCCGACGTCGTGCGGAAGGACGTTGGGATCACCCGCCTCCGCCCCTTCCGCAATCAAGGCAACGCCGAAACCTTCGCCCGCTTCCAAACATTCGTTGATCATCTGTTTGTAGCGCGGCTCGAAGATGTGCAAATTCAGCACGGCCCCCGGAAAGAGCACCGAGTTCAGCGGAAAGAGGCGTAAACGCCGGGCCATAGAGGCCGATATCTTTCGAGCAGGTCGGTGAGGGTTCCCCGCTAACTGGAGAGCGTAGATGGAAGACCTGATGCGCTATCTCGACGGCCTGCACCCCGAGCAGCATCCGCTGTTGCTCGAACTGCAGCAGCACGGCCGTAAGGACGGCGTTCCCATCGTCTCGCGGGAGACCGGACGCTTTCTCTCCGTCATGGTCCACATGATGCAAGCCAACCGGATCCTCGAAATCGGAACGGGGTACGGGTATTCGACGCTATGGATGGCGCTCGCTCAGCCGCAGCTCGGACGAATTTGGACGATCGATCCGGACAGCGAACGCACCAGCGTGGCCTTGTCGTATTTTCAGCGTGCGGGTGAAGACGACTATATTACGATCTTCAATCAGGATACGCTGGAGCTCATGAACAGCTTCCAGGTACGCAACCTCGATATCGTCTTCATCGACGCCGACCGCGAGCATTACCGCGAATACCTGGAATTGGCAATTCCGATGCTCAAGCTCTCGGGAATCGTCGTAATCGACGACTGTTTGGTGGGCGGGCTCGACGAGTTCAACGCCTACTTTCTCTCCCATCCTGCCCTCGATGCGACGATCCTGCCGATCGGCAACGGCACGGGCATCGGAGCACGTATCAAGTGAAGCCTGCGGCTGCACCGGCCGCGTTCAAGACGGTCATGCGCCGTAATCCGACCGGCGTCACCGTGGTGACCTCGCTGCGCGAGGACGAGCCGCGCGGCATCACGATCAACGCGTTCGCGAGCGTCTGCGCCGACCCGCCGACGGTGTTGATCTGCGTCAATCGCGAGGCGCGCAGCTACCTATACATCTCGAGTTCGCGGGCATTCTGCGTCAATCTGTTAGCGCTCGAACAGCGGGATCTCGCCCTGCGCTTCTCGAGCGGGATCAAAGAGCGCCAGTTCGAGAAGATCGCCTACACGACCGACGTGACCGGCGCGCCGGTGCTCGAGGGGACGATCGGATATTTCGATTGCGTGGTCGAAGCCGAGCACCACGTCGGTTCGCACTCGATCTTCATCGGGCGCGTGCTCTCGTGCGCCTCGCGCCCGGGACGCCCGCTCGGCTATTACGAGAGCGCGTTCCGCGATTTCGAGCTGGGGGAAGCATGATCGTCGAGACGTTTCCGGTGGGATTGCTGGCGTGTAACGCGACCATCGTCGGTGATGAAGACACGCGCGAAGCAATCGTGGTCGACGGCGGCGACGGTGTCGACGACGTGCTGGCGAGGTTGAAACAGCTCGGCCTGCGGGCTCGCTACCTGATCCACACCCATGCGCACTTCGACCACATTGCGGACGTTGGCCGCTTGCGCGCCTCGACGCGGTCTTCTGCGCTGCTGCACCACGCCGATCTGCCTATTTATCACGATCAGCCGCGGCTGGTCAAGCTCTTCGGCCTGCCGCCGATTCCGGAACCGGTCGCGCTCGACGGCGATCTGAGCGACGGCGACCGCCTCACCGTCGGAGCCGTAACGTGCGAGGTGCTGCACACGCCCGGCCACACGCCCGGTAGTGTGTGTTTCGCGCTCGGCAACGGCGAGACGGCAATCCTCCTGACCGGTGATACGCTCTTCGCCGGTTCCATCGGCCGCTGGGATCTCGGCGGCACGTCGATGGAAGACATCGTGCAATCGATCGAGCGCAAACTGATGGACTATCCCGACGCAACGCACGTCGTTCCCGGACACGGCGCGTTCACGACGATCGGAACCGAACGCGCGAGCAATCCTTATTTGCGCGGAAGGTAGCCGCTCGGTGCGGCTGTTCGCGGGCATCGAGCTGGACGACACGGTACGGGCCGCCTGCGTGAACGCGCAGAACCGCCTTCGCGCGGCAAATGTCGATGCACGCTACGAGCCGGCCGAAAAGCTGCACGTGACGCTCGCCTTTCTCGGCCGGATCGAAGCGGAACGCCGGGACGACGTGAACGACGTGCTGCGCGACGCCGCCGCCCGGCATACGCCCTTCGAAATCCCATTCGATCGACTCGGCGCGTTTCCGAACACGCGCCGCCCGCGGATCATCTACGTCGGCTGCTATGAAGCCGGTGCAGAGTTTCGAACGTTGAGCCAACACCTCCGCGATGCGTACCGCGATCGCGATTTCTCGTTCGAGGCCGATGCCGTGGCGCACGTGACGATCGCCCGCGTAAAGGGCGGCTCTTCGAAACCGTTACCGATGCTCGATGTGGCGCCTGCGACGCTGCGGGTCGCGCAGCTGGTGATGTTCGAGTCGCTCGCGCACGCGGGATCGACGCGTTACGAAGTGCGCGAGCGCTACGATCTTAGCGCAGCGAGATCGTGATCTTGCCGTTGGACGGCGTTTGCGCCGCCGGCGCCGAGGCCACCACCGGCCGCGGCGGCGCGGACATCGCACCGTAATCCGGTACCGAACCGCTCGCGACCTTGGCACGATAGTCGTCGATCGCGACTTTGAGCGCCTCGAGCGCGCGTTCCGGGTAATCTTTCTTCTTCTCGGGGTAACCGGCGAGCTGTGCCTCGATATCCGCGTTCGTAATCGACGCCGCTTCCTCGATCGTCTTGCCCTTCGCCAGTTCGACGACCAGGCTGCACGTGGCGGTACCGAAGCCGCAGCCGGTGGTGAAGTACGAGATGTCCTCGATCACCGCTCCCGGTCCGACTCTCAAAAAGAAGTTGTACATGTCGCCGCACGAGTCACTGAAGTACTCGCCGCTCGCCGTGGGTGATTCCATCGTCTGGAAACCCGGGCGCGCCTCGACCAATCGCTGAAATTTGGCAAAATCCACGGTTGCTAGCTAACCCCTTTTAATTGAAACGAGCAGCTCTTTCCGCCGGTCGCGAGCGACTCGATCTGCTCGTGTTCGCCGCCGATCGTCTCGTCGATCACCTGATGGATCACCGAACAGACCTCCGGATGCTCTTTCACCACGCCGAGATACGGACAGGTGTGCTCCTGCAGCAAGAACCCGCCGTCGACCAAACTGTATTCGGCGACCACGCCGCGATCGCGCAGAACTTGTGTGAGCTGCGCGACTTTACCCTCGGTGTCCGGCGCCGTCACCTTCGCTTTCGTCCGCTCGACGGCGCGCTCCGCGATCCGGCCGAAGATCTGCTCGACCGCCGGCTTCCCGAACTGCTCTTTGACCTCGCGCAGAACCGCCGCGAGCATCTTATCGTACTGCTGCGGAAAGAGCGAGTCGGCTTTGGAGGTCAGCGAGAACTCGAGCGTCGGCTTCGTCGGTCCGCGGCGTACCGCGCGCTCCTCCACCAGGCCATCCCGCTCGAGCACGACCAACTGCTGACGAATAGCATTGGGCGAGAGGCCGAAGCACGCGGCGAGCTCTGCCGCGCAGGCGCTTCCGCGCTCGCGTAGTTCGGCGACGATCTTGCCGCGGGTGGTCTGGAAAAAGCGGTCGACCTGCATGCTGTTCGTACGGTATCCTATCACGGAGACCCAAGATAGTAAAGTAAATCCTTGACTTTCTCTGGTCTCCTCGCCTAAGCTACTGGAGCAATAGTCTAACTCCGGAGGAGAGCACGTGGCCGAATCAGGGCTCAAGATTTCAGACCTGCGGGTCAGCGTCGAGGGGAACGAGATCCTCAAGGGGATCGACTTGACGGTCGAGGCGGGGAAAGTCCATGCCCTCATGGGGCCGAACGGCAGCGGCAAGTCGACGCTTGCCTTCTCCCTTACCGGCCATCCGCATTACGACGTTACGGCGGGCCGCGCGAGCCTGGACGGCGAGGACCTGCTCGCCCTCGCTTCCGATAAACGCGCGCGGGCCGGCCTCTTTCTCTCCTTTCAATATCCGGCCGCGATTCCGGGCGTGAAGGTTCCCAACTTTCTCTACGCCGCGCGTCAGGCGGTCCGTCCGGGCGAGCTCACGCCCGCGAAATTCCGCACGCTGCTGCTCGAAAAGATGGACGTGCTCGGCATGGACCCGTCGTTTTTGGGCCGGTATCTCAACGACGGTTTCTCGGGCGGAGAAAAGAAGCGGCTCGAGATGCTGCAGCTGGCCGTGCTCGCGCCGAAGTACGCAATTCTCGACGAGACCGACTCGGGACTCGACGTCGACGCGCTCAAGGACGTCGCCGATACGATCATCGCACTGCGCGCAAGCAACGAGGGTCGTGATACCGGCTTTTTGATCATCACTCACTATCCGCGCATTCTCCAGTACATTACGCCCGACGTGGTGCACGTGATGATCGACGGCCGCATCGTCAAGACCGGGGGCGCGGATCTGGCGCAGCGGATCGAGAGCGAAGGGTACGACGTTCTACGTGAGGAGACCGGCGCACTTGCCTGATCTTTTGTCGGCCCAGGAGCGCGAGACCGAGTTGCGCGCCTTTGCGCGTACGCGCAGCGGACGCGAAAAGCCCGGGCGGTACTGGAAGATCGATCTCGAGACGCTCGAGACGGGCGCGAACGGTTCGACCGGAGCTGCGGGCAGAGTCGAGATCGAGGGCGCTTCGCCGCGCGTCATCGCGTGCGACTTAGAGACTGCCGCGCGCGATCACGCTGAATTGCTGGCGCGCGCCTTTCGCCGGGCAATCGAACCCCAACACAAATTCGCCCATCTCGCGCTCGCGCACGCAGGACTTGGCGCGTTCATCTACGTTTGCGCGGATTGCGCGCTCGACGATCCGATCGTCGTGCGGTATCGCGCCGCCGCCGGCGGGACGATCTTCCCGTATACCGTCGTGTTGGCCGAGCGCGGCGCGCAGGTGACGATCGTCGAACGTCTCGATCTCGAGAGCGGCGCCTTCGTCTGCGGCGTGGCCGAAGTCGTGACCGGTGAGAACGCGGAGGTGACCTATGCCTCGGCGCAGTTCGCGCCCCCCGACGCACGCATCGTCTTTACCCGGGCCGCTCGCCCGGGCCGTGACGCGCGGATCAGTTGGGCCAGCGCGGAATTGGGCGCGCAACTCTCGGTCAGCGACCTTACCGTCGCCATCGAGCAGCCCGGCGTCGACGCCAAGATCGCCGCGCTCTTCTTTCCAACCGGCTCGCAGCACGTCGACATCGTAAGCAGCGTCGATCATCGCAGCGGCGACGCCACGTCGGAAACGTTGATCAAGAGTGCCGCGGCCGGACGCGGCCAGGGGCGCTATCTCGGCAACATCCGCATCGCCCCGCACGCGCAGCATAGCGATGCGTCGCTGCGCGACGACGCATTACTCCTCTCGCAGACCGCGCATATCGATTCGGTTCCCGCGCTCGAAATTGCGGCTAATGAAGTCAAAGCGTATCACGGAGCAACCGTCGGGGCGCTCGATCCCGAAAGCATCTTCTACATGACCAGCCGGGGCATCGAACGCAACGAGGCGGAGCGGATGATCGCGCTGGGCTTTTTCGAACCTGCGATCGATCGCTTTCCGACCGAATCGCTACGCGAAGAACTACGCGCGGCGCTGCAAGCCAAGGTGACGGCGTGATTGCCGTTCGTAGCCCCGAGGCGATCGCCGCCGATTTTCCGATCCTCTCCCACCCGACTTCGCGCGGAAAGCGGCTGGTGTATCTCGACTCGGCCGCGACCTCGCAGAAGCCGCAGAGCGTGATCGATACGCTCGTCACGTATTATACGCAGTACAACGCGAATATCCACCGCGGCGTTTACGAAATCGCCGCGCGCGCAACCGAAACGTTCGAAGCGGCGCGCGTAACCGTCGCGCGATTCATCAATGCGGACTACCGCGAAGTCATTTGGACGCGCAACGCAACCGAAGCCATCAACCTCGTCGGCTACAGTTGGGGCCTGCAGAACGTGCGGCCGGGCGACGTGATCCTCACCTCGCAGCTCGAACACCATTCGAATCTCGTCCCGTGGCAGCTCTTGGCCGAGAAGACGGGCGCGACGCTGCGTTTCATCCCTGCCGACGACCGCGGCGTGCTCCAGCTCGATCATCTCGACCGGCTGCTCGAGGGCGCGAAGCTGCTGGCGATCTCGCACGTCAGCAACACGCTCGGCACGATCACGCCGCTCGATCGCATCGTTCCCGCCGCCCGCGCGGCCGGCGCCACGATCCTCGTCGACGGGGCGCAGGGCATACCCCATCTCCCGGTCGACGTAAAGGCGCTCGACGTCGATTTCTACGCCTTCAGCGGACACAAGATGCTCGGCCCGACCGGCATCGGCGTTCTCTACGGCAGACGCGCGTTGCTCGAAGCGATGCCGCCGTTCCTGGCCGGCGGCGACATGATTCGCAAGGTCGAATACGAGCACACCGAGTTCAACGAGCTCCCCTGGAAGTTCGAAGCCGGAACGAGCAATATCGCCGATGCCATCGGTCTCGCCGCCGCCGTCGACTATCTCTCGAACCTCGGAATGGATTGGGTGCGCGCGCACGAGCGTGAGCTACTCGCCTACGCGCTCGAACGCCTCGCCCCGCTCGAGTCACGCGGCCTGGCAATCTACGGCCCGAAGGATCCCGCGCTGGTCTCCGGCGTGCTCTCGTTCAACTTTGCCGACGTGCACGCGCACGATCTGGCCTCGATCCTCGACACCGAAGGAATCTGCATCCGTGCCGGCCATCACTGCACGATGCCGCTGATGGAAAAGATGGGCTGGCCGGCAACCGCCCGCGCGTCCTTCTACGTCTACAATTCGCACGATGACGTCGATGCGCTAGCCGCCGGCATCGAAAAAGCCGCGCGTGTTTTCAAAGTCTAAGCCAGTATTGGTGTAATGGACGACTTCTATCGAGATTTCATCCTAGATCACTACCGCAACCCGCGCAATTTCGGGCACCTCGAGCATCCGGCGGCGGTAGCCGAGGATCTCAACCCGCTCTGCGGAGATCAGATTCGGATGGAGCTCGACGTCGAGGGCGACGTTGTGCGCGACGTTCGCTTCTCGGGAAAGGGCTGCGCCATCAGCCAGGCATCGGCCTCGATGCTGACGGAAACGATCAAGGGCATGCGGCTCGAGGAGCTGGCGCGCCTCTCCAAAGACGTCGTGCTGGAGAATGTCGGCATCGGCATCAGCCCGACGCGCATGAAGTGCGCCATGCTCGGCCTGCGCGTCGCCAAGAGCGCCGCAATCGGCGAGCTCGCGGGCTGGCCTGACGAAGAGTAGCCGCCTCGGCGCGCAGCGAATGCTCTCGCGATGCAGCATCACCATTTGACGGCGAGTGAATGGGACGCGCTTGCGAAGGATCCCGAATTTCAGGCGCTGCTGCGGGCGCGGCGGCGTTTCATCGTCCCCTCGACGATCTTTTTTTTACTCTTCTATTTTGCGCTGTTGGCCGGTATCGGATATGATCCGGCGCTGATGGAGCGTCCCGTGTGGGGATCGCTCAATCTCGCGTACGCGTTCGGATTCACGCAATTCCTGATGGCGTGGCTGCTGCTCGCGCTCTACATGCGCGAGGCGCGGACGTTCGATACGCGCGCGCGGGCACTGGTCGATCGTGCCGTTTCGGAGCTGGCGAAGTGAATCAAAGCGCGCTCGTCATGTTCGCGATCTTCGTCGCAATGGCATTGGTCATCACCTACTGGGCATCGGGTCGGAGTACGTCGCGTCGCGGCTACTACACGGCGCACCGCGAGATCAGCGGCGTGCAAACCGGTTGGGCGATCGCCGGCGACTACATGTCGGCAACGTCGTTTCTCGGCATCACCGGACTCATCGCATTCTTCGGCTTCGACGGCTTCATCTACGCAATCGGATGGCTGGTTGCATATCTCACCGTGCTCTTTCTGCTGGCGGAGCCGTTGCGCAACACGGGACGTTATACCGTCGCCGACGTCATCGCTTTCCGGCTGCGCGGACGCGGCGTGCGCGCGATCGCCGCACTTACGACGCTGATCATCACCCTGTTTTACATGACCGCGCAGATGGTCGGCGGAGGCTCATTGATCAATCTGCTAGTGCAGCGGATCAATGAGACCTTCGCGATCATCGTCGTCGGACTCCTGATGCTGATTTACGTGCTCTTCGGCGGGATGCTCGCGACCACATGGGTCCAGATCATCAAGGCGGCGCTTCTGCTCGGCACCTCGATCGCACTTAGCCTGCTGGTGCTGGCGCACTTCCATTTCTCGCTTTTCTCGTTGTTCGCGGCGGCATCGGCCGCCAAGACCGACGGTCAGACGATCAACCTCCTGCGGCCCGGATCGTTCTTTAGCGGCCCGAACGGTCCGCTCGACGTTTTCTCGCTCGGTCTCGCGCTGGTACTAGGCACTGCCGGATTGCCGCACGTGCTGATGCGTTTCTTCACCGTTCCGTCCGCGCACGCGGCGCGCATTTCGGTGGGCTGGGCGATGACCTTGATCGGCGTCTTCTACCTTTTGACGGCGATCATGGGCCTGGGCGCGGGAACGATGGTGGGGCAGCACGAGATCGGCAAACGTCTACGCGATACGCAAGCGATTCGGTACATCGTGCACCACCCCGAGACCGCTGCGCAGTATAACGCCGAACTCGCGAAGCTCGGCTACATCGTTCCGCAGCAGAACACGAATCTCGCCGCACCGATTCTCGCCGACGCCGTCGGCGGCCCGCTGCTCACCGCCTTCGTGGCAGCGGTGGCATTTGCCACGATCCTGGCCGTGGTCGCGGGGCTCACGATCGCAGCATCGTCCGCGTTCGCACACGATATTTGGGATAGTCTCGTCCGCGGCGGGGAGGGCAGCGAGCGCGAACACGCGTTTGTTGCGCGCAGCGCCGCCGTGATCGTCGCGATCCTCTCGATCGTACTCTCGGTCGGATTGCGAACCGTCAACGTCGCATTTCTGGTCGGCTTGGCGTTTGCGGTGGCCGCCAGCACCAACGCGCCCGCGCTCATCCTCGCGCTCTCGTGGCGGCGCTTCTCGCGCTCCGGCGCGATCTGCGGCATGCTCGCCGGACTCATTTCGTCGCTCGCGCTGATCGCGATCAGCCCGGAGGTCATGGGTGACCATGCACTCTTCCCGCTGCGCAATCCCGGTATCGTGTCGGTCCCGCTCGGCTTCCTCGCCGCTATCCTCGGCACGCTGATCGCACGCGACCCCGAATCGGAAGCGATGTTCAGCCAACTCCAGGTCCGCGCAACAACCGGACTAGGGGCGGAAATCTAGGGTTTGGTTTAAAGTCGGGTTGCGCTGTGGTTCGTGATCTGCAAGCCGTACGGCTGCGAGCTCAGCGTGAAGCTCGCGAGGTAGCTACCTTTTGAGGTGACGATCTGGACGGTAACGTTGAAGCTGCCGTCGTCGTTGCGGCTCGCGCGCAGGTCGCTCACGTTCACGCTGACGTTGGGATTGATGAACGTCTCGGTCGGTAAGCCGCTCGCAAGATAACCGGCGGCCGTCGCGGTGTCGCCGCGTGCGAGCGCAGCGATGTAGGCTCGCACGATTGCAGCGGCGTGCGCGGAATTGTTCGCGCCCGTGATCAATACCGGCGTCGACGAGACGATCGGCTGAGGCGTCGAAACCAAGGTCGGCGGGGGCGGGGGCGGCGTCGGAGTCGGTGCGCTCACGGTTGCGGCCGGCGTCGGCGTCAAGACGATCACCGGCGCCAGATGCGACGGCGAGGGGTGCGCGAGCGTCCGCAGCTTCGGCTTTGGTTTCCGGCTCGGCCGCGCGCTCGGTGACGCCGAAGCGGTCGGCGAAGCCGAAGCGCTCGGCGGCGGTGACGCGCGCCGCTCGGCGGCACGCGCCGGCTTTACCGAAGGACGCCCAGTCGGCGTACTCGCCGGCGTCGGCGCGGCGCTCGGCGCATAGGTCGCGGTCGAACCCGGGAGCGGTGTGAACGTCGGGTTCGGGCTCGGGGCAGATGCACCGCCCGTACCGAAGAATTTCGTCAGCAGGCCCCCAAGCAACAATCCGCCGAGGATGACGAGCACCATCAGCGGGATGATCGGAATACCGCCGCGCTTTGGCGGTTCGGGTTCGAGCCTACGCCGCCGCGGGTAATCGCTCAATTCTTAAAGCGAGTCCGCGATGCCGGCCACGAGCGGGGCGGGCAAACCAGAAAGTTGGGCTGCGTGCTCCTCGGCGTAGTGCGTCAGCGCCTCTTTCAACAGTCCCGCATTGCCGCGAGCGTAATCGACCAGCGCCGCAACCGCCGGGGGTTCCGCACCCACGAGCCGATCGAGCGAAGCGTTGGCGCCTTCGGCTGCATCCTCGGACGATTCACCGCGATCGCGGAATGCATCGAAAATCGACGCAACGAGCGCAGCAACCGCGCCGTGCGGCATCGACGGCAGACCACCGTGCAGCACGTCGGCCAAAGCGGCGTCATCCATACGCGCGACGCGCTTTTCGACCGCGTCGACCAGCGTCTGCGCGGGCACGTTCCCAGACGGAGGCATCGGATGATACCGTACTCCCTCACGGCAGGCGGCTCCTCGAAGATGCGCCAAAGATATTGCCGTGATTCGCGTTCGCGTGCCGCTCGATCTCCACGCCGTCGCCGCCGCCGGCTCGGCCGCGTTCGCGCTTGCGACACCGCTCCGCGTTCGCGAACTCCTCGCGCTGGCCGTACGTGAAGCGATCGGCGAGCGAGCGCCGCACGACAAATTCCAGCGCAGCGTCGTTCGCACGCTTGCGGGTCTGGCAGCGGGTGATTTCACGGTCGACATCGACGGCCGCCATTTCAGCGATGGCGACGCGGTCGTCATGTGCGAAGGAACCGTGTCGGTACGGTTCTTCATCAACCGGCGCAGCCGCGCCGGCCTCGAGCTGCAGCCGTAGATCCTACACCCGCGCCCCATGCTTCGCTGATCGCGTTACTGGCGCGCGCGTTTCGATCGCTCGCCCGTCACGCCGGACTCTATCTGCTCGGCGGCGCTGTGGTCGTCGCCGCCGAGGCTGCGATCGTTTTCAACTGGCACTCGAATACCGCGCTGATCGTGTCGGGAGCCTTGGTGCAGCCGTTTTTCGTCGCAATCGTCAATGCGTTTTCATACGCCGACGTGCGCGGCGAGGGCGCGGCCTGGGCATGGCTGCGCGTGCTCGAGCGCTCGTGGGCCGTGCTCTTGGTGGACCTGGTGTTCGCACTGGTTGCCGGGATCGCGATACTCTCGATCGCCGGCACCGATCTTTTGCAAAAAGTCCTCGGCACGGCGGTCGCACTGGTCGCCGTCTCGATGGTCTTTGCGGACGTCCACGCGACCGTCGCCGATGACGCCGAGCCGTGGTGGCTTCTCGTTCCCCGGTCGTTCGGCGCGAGCATGGCCGTGGTCTGGCAGGGGGCCTCTTTCGCGCGCGCGCTGATCCTCTTCGCACTGAGCGTACTGCTGCCCACTGCGACCGCCGACTTGGTCCAAGGCGCCTTAGACGCTCGCCACATCGCGCAGGCGGCTTTTTGGGCGGATGCGTTGCCGGAAGTGCTTCTCTTGCCGGTGGTTCAAGCTTTTTGCACGTTCGTTTATCTCGACGCGATCGGTTATGAACCCAGCGACCCTTGCCGCGAATGATACTGTTAAAAAGAAGATGTATTTTTCGCTCAGGATCGCCGTCATCGTTTGCGCGCTGATCCCTTCGCTCACTCCTCGCGCGCTCGCCGCACAGATGTACGGCGTCACGGGAGAGGATACGTATCGCGTGGGAACCACCCTGCGCGCAACGCACATCGTGTATCGCGGGGTCGAGCGCCTCGAAGTCATGCCGGAAGGGCGCGGCCGCCGCTACGTTGCCGACGTCAGCTATACGCGCACCGGCGAGTCGGGCAAAGCATCGGTTCATGCCGAATTCGTTCAAGTGCTCGAGCGCGACGGCACCTTTGACGACCGCAGCGACGAAGACCCTGATTTTCTCACGATCCTCAACCAGCCGTTCGCAGTGCAGCTCGACGCGATCACGCTGCGCGATCTCAAACATCTGCACGGCCTGGTTCCGTTCAGGGCAGCCTCACCTCTGGGAGGATCGGAACTAAGCGGGTACTTGCGCTCGGCGCCGCCGGGGAAGGTGCAGGGCTTCGCCGTCGTCGGCGTGCGCTTCGAGGCCGACGGGCCGATGAGCGGCACGCTCCCCGAACATCCGGGCGCGCTGCTCTCGGGTCGGATGCACATGGACGGGACGGCCTATTACGCCGCACGCGGTGCACTACTGCTCGCGCTCGACGCGACTCTGACGATCGACGGCAAACTTCAGGCCGAAAACGCCGCGGTACCCGTCAAAATCATCTATCACCGCGTCATCCGAGCGAGCAACGACATCATCGAGCCGCACTAAGCCCGGGCTAAATCAGAAGGCTCCGACCAGCTGCACCTCCAGGGGGTGGGTGAACGGCATTTCCGAGAGGTGCGTCACCGGCGTAAAGGCCAGGTGATTCTGGTGGCAATCGATCAGCATTTCGATGCCGCGCTTGACGCTGCCGGTCTCTTCGATGTATTTCGAAAGCTTCTTCGTAAAATACGAATGCGGATCGTGCAACACTTTGGCGTAATAGGGATCGTCGGTCAATCCGACCGCGCTGATACCCTCTTTCGGAACGAGCCAGACGAACCAAGGATCCTGATTGCGACGGTAACCGATGAGAACCAACGGTATCGCGCGCGACGAGTCGAGTTGCGGCAGAAAACTGCACAGCGTGTACGCGTCGAATGAGATCTCCGTCGGCTCGATCGTCCGGTGCATTGGCGTCCCTCTCTCGCTAAAGCCGCAAAATAATGACCGCCGCGTCGCTTCAAGCGACCGGCGGTCATTCAATGGTGCGTGCGGCACGTCGTGTACCATGTTGAGAGTTTCCCCGCGGTGGCCGCCGGCCCTGGCGCGACTTTGAGGATTTTTGGCGGCCGAGCGTGAAACCCAGCGCGTATCGAGAGCGGTCAAGAGCCAGCGTATGAGCGCGCTCGCACCACTCCTGCGGGGAGTCCACGTGCCACCAGCGGCCCAGCCGCCCAAACCGCCGTCCGATCGGACGCCGGAACGGGGCGTGCCGAGCACCGAAACCTTCGATCGGATCGTCGACGACTACCAGCGCCGTCTTTACGGTTTCGCGTTGCGCATGACCGGCAACCGCGAGGACGCCGAGGAAATCGTACAAGACGCGTTCGTGCGTGCTTACCGCGCGCTTGGCAAAATGTCGCTCGAACAGCGGGCCGATCTGCGCCTGCAGCCGTGGCTCTACACGATCACGCTCAACGTGACGCGCAATCGCCTGCGCAGCAAGCGTCCGACCAACGTTGCGCTTGACGCGCTCGCCGATCCCGACGCGCTCCTGCGCGAGTCACACGACGGCCCGCCGCAGCCCGAAACGATCGTCGAGCAAAACGCCGAGGTTGCCCTGGTAGAGCGTGCGCTCTTACAACTGCCCATGCATCTGCGCGCGGCGGCAACGCTGCGCTTCATCGAAGGCCGCAGCCATCCGGAGATCGCGGAGATCCTGCATCAACCCATCGGAACCGTAAAGTCGCACGTGCATCGTGCGGTCCGCATCCTACGCCGCATACTTGGTCCGCAAATCGGACGCATCGCCCCCGAAGGAGACCCCGTTCATGCGCTGTCGTGACGTCGAAGAACTCTGGGATGAGATGCGAGGAGACTGTCAGGAGTCCGTCAAGGAAGCCGTCGACATCCATCTTCGCGCTTGTCAGCACTGTCAGGCTCTCTATGAGGAGTTCGAAGGCGTCGCCTACTGCCTCTCCTGTTTGCCGCAACCCGAACCCTCGTGCGATCTCGCGAAGAGCGTCATCGAACACATCGCGCAGATCCGGCAGCGCGAGCGCACGACTCCGGTCGTATTGACCTCCGCTCATACGCCGATCGGCCGCCTCTACGTCGGCTTCAAAGAGAGCAAGATCACCTACATCGGCATTGACACCGGGGAAGCATTCGAGCAGGTGCGCGCACGGGTGGAGAGCCGCCTACGGCGCCCCGTCGTCTCGGGCGAAGCGCCCGCCTGGCTCAGCCGTACGCTCGAGCAGTTCTTTGCCACGTGGCGCGTCGACGACCGGTTCGTCGACATCGAGGACCTGACGCCGTTCGAGCAGGCCGCGCTGCGGGCGGCTGCCCAAATCCCGCCGGGCGAGGTCCGCTCCTATTCATGGGTTGCCTCGAAGATCGGCCGGCCGCGCGCCGCGCGCGCGGTCGGGCAGGTGATGGCCCGCAATCCGCTCCCGCTGCTTTTTCCGTGCCACCGCGTGGTCGACGCGCAAGGCGATCTCCACAACTACGGCTACGGAATCGAGATGAAGGCGCGCTTGCTCAAGATGGAAGGCTACACCGCACGCAAGCTTTAACCTAAGCGGTGGTGGCTAAACATATCCTCATCGCGGGTTTCGAGCCCTTTGGCGGTGACAAGGTCAACCCGAGCGAGATGGTCGCGCGCGCTTTGGATGGCGCGATCGTGTCCGGGCGGCCGATTGCGGCCCGCGTCATCCCGGTCGAAACGCGCAACGTACGCGAGCGTTTCGAGCAGGCGCTGCTCCTCGATCAGCCGGATATCGTGCTGCTGCTTTCTCAATTTGGGGGGCGCACCGCGCTTTCACTCGAACGCGTTGCCGTCAACATCCTGGATTTCGAATTTCCCGACAACGTCGGTGTGATGCGCAAGGGCGACGTCGTCGCTCGCGGCGGCCCGGAGGCGCGCATCTCGAATCTCCCCTTCGAAAAGATCATCGAGGCCTGGAGCGCAGCCGGCGTGCCGGGCTACGTTTCGAATACCGCCGGGACGTTTATCGGCAATCAAGCGCTATACGAAATGCTGGCGCTCACGGAGCACGGCGTCCCCCCGGCGCTGGTCGGACTCCTCCATCTGCCCTACCTTCCCGCGCAGGCGATCGCCGCCGGAAGCGAGGCGAATCCCTCGATGTCGTTCGAGCTGATGAAAAAAGGCGTCGAGATCACGATCGAGGTGCTCGCGCCCTGGGTCGATCAGCGCACGCCCGAATCGTCGAAGCCTCGCGTCGGGGCGAAGTCCTCGACCTGGATTCCCCGCGGTGTAAAGGAAGTAGAACGCTGAGCGACCCTCGTATTGCCGCGATCCCCGATGTCCACGGTCACGCCAAGGGCGAACATCGTCCGTTTACCGAGGAACGACCCATCGCGTACTCGCCACGGATGCTCTTCCTCTGGTTCTATCATGCGTGCCGGCGTAATTCGCCGCGCTTTTTGATGGTCACGGACCACATCAACTATCTCACGTTCGAAGATCCCGGCGCGGTGCACACGGTGCGCCGCGCGCTCAAGCTCGCCCACGCCGGCGATCTCTACGGCGCGGCCGAGACCGCCGGGGTCGACGTCGCTCATGCCGCGGTGGTCGGCGAAAGCTTGCGACGCGGCATGCGCTTTTCGATCGGCGCCGAGGTCGACAACGACCCGCGCGCGCGACCGGACGCGCAGAACATCGTCGACGCAATGCGACCGGACGGAATCATCCGCTCGGTCCATTTCTTGCCGATCGATCATCCCGAGAAGGGCGCGGACTTCATGTGGCCCTACGACAATCCCGAATTCGCGCATCTCTACGACCACGTCGGTACCGAGCGGACCTGGGAATTGTACGTCGCCCGTCTCTTCGACGATATCGAAAAGCTGCCCGGGCACATCGTCGGCCACTTTTACAAACCGGCGGCTTTGGGTCATTGGCCCGACGAGAAAAAACTCGAAGGGTACGAGAACCGGCTGCTCGACCTCGCGCATGCGCGCGGCATGGCGGTGGAAGTCAACACGCGTCTGATCTACCGCGCCGAGAACGAGGAGCAGCGAGCCAAATACATTGCCGCCAACAAGCGCCTGATGCGCAAAGCCAAGGCGCGCGGCGTCGGCATTGCGATCGGTTCGGATGCGCATAGTCCGAAAGATCAGGGCGGCGCGTTCGACGTCGTGCTGGGAATGCTGGACGAATGCGAGATCAACGAGGTGGTCTTCCCCGTGGCCGGCCGTCTGGCGCGTGTCGTCCTGCGTGCTACGCGCGAACATCTCGAAGCGCAGGCGCAGCGCTCTCCCGAGCCGGCGCAGCCGGGCAGCAGCATCACCGGATTCGGCCGCGCCGAACTCGGCCTGCCCGACCAGCCCGAGCTTACGCCGCGGGCGGCACGCGAGAGCGCGAAGACCTCGCGCGACCTCGGCCCGAAAAAGCGAGCGAGCAGCCCGGAGCGCCTGACCAAGCGCCCAACCGCGGCGGTTTCCCCCAAATCGAGTTCGAAGCGAAGCCCGGAGTCAGCCGCAAAAGCCACCACGGCCAAGAAAGCCGCGGTGGCAAAAAAGGCGCCGGTCAAGAAAGCTGCGGCACCGGTCAAAAAGATCACCGCAGCCAAGGCGGCGCCGGTCAAGAAAAAGGCCGCCGGCAAGAAAGCCGCGCCGGCCAAGAAGGCGCTTCCCATCAAGAAGAAGGCGGCTCCAGTCAAGAAAGCCGCGGCCAAGAAGGCTCCCGCCAAGAAGGCAGCGGGCAAGAAGCTCCCGGCAAAGAAGCCGGGTGCGGTTAAAAAAGCGCCTCCGGCTCGAAAAGCCGGCGCAGCCAAAACCGGCGTGAAGAAGGCGGTCAAGAAAGTCGCCAAACCGGCTTCGAAGCCGCTGAAGGGAACGAGCAAGAAGAAAACCACCAAACGCCGATAGGCGTGGGAGAGCAGCATGGACATCGAGCGGCAACGTAACATCGCTTTTGTCGGCCCGCATCACGCTGGGAAGACGACGCTCGTTGAGGCTGTGCTTGCGCACGCCGGCGCGATCGGACGGCGCGGATCGATCTCCGACGGCACGACCGTCACCGATCATGAACCCGAAGACGTCTCGCACGCGCAATCCACGACCGCAGGCTTCGCGCACTGTGTCTGCGGCGGGGTCGATCTGACGATCATCGATGCGCCCGGTTTCATCGATTTCTATGAAGAAACCAAGCTCGTCCTCTGCGGCGCCGACGGCGCCGCGATCGTCGTCGAAGCCGATCCGGCTCGCGTCGTCCAAACCAAAACGTTGGTCGACTACCTCGAGTCGCGGAAATTGCCACACTGCTTCGTCGTAAACAAGCTCGACCGCCCGGGCGCTGATTTCGAGGGTACGCTCGCCGCGCTTCAATCGCTCTACGGTCGCCACGTCGTCGCCGAGCAGTGGCCGCTCTTCTCTCGTTCGGCGGCGGACGAGAAGACGAGCGGATTTTCGGGCTACGTCGATCTGTGCGATATGAAAGCGTATTCGTACGAGAGCGAGGGTGAGCGGGAAGGCGCAGTGCCCGGAGACGTACTCGAGCGCGTGCGTAAGGCACACGGTGAATTGCTCGAGGCGATGGCCGATTTCGACGATCACCTGATGGAAGAATTACTCGAGGGCGTTGAACCGCCGCTCGATGAAGTCGAGCGCGATCTGTGCAGCGAGTGTTCGCACGACCAAATCGTTCCGGTGCTCGTCGCCGCCGGCGCAAGCGGTGCCGGCGTGACCGCCTTGATGCGCGCGCTCGAGCGCTGGTTCCCCTCGCCCGCGCAGGCGCCCGTGCTCGATGCCGAAGGCCGTCCGATCGCACCCGACCCGGCGGCTCCGCCGATCGCGCACGTGATCAAGACCGTCATTCATCCGCAGTCGGGGAAACTCTCGATCGTGCGCGTGCTCTCGGGCACGCTGAAATCCGATGCGACGCTCACCGACATCACGCAAGGGGGCGAGAAGGTCCGCTCGGGCGGACTCTATCGGCTGCAAGGCAAGAAGCAGGAGCCGATCGCCGATGCCGGCCCCGGCGCGATCGTCGCGATCGCCCGTCTCGAAGCGGTGAAAACCGGCGATGTACTCACGGGCAACGGTCATAAAGTGCTGCTTCCGCGTGTTGCGCTCGCTGAGCCGTGCTTCGCGATCGCGATCAAGCCGAAAGAGCGCATCGACGAAGCCAAGATCTTCTCGATGTTGGCGCGCATCGTCGACGAGGATCCCTCGCTCAAACTGAACCGAGCCGAAATCACCGCCGAACTGCTCTTGCTCGGCAGCGGCGAACAGCATGTCGCGATCGCCGTCGAACGTTTGGCACGCAAATACAAGGTGGAAGTCGACACCGCGGCGCCGCAGATTCCGTATCAAGAGACGATTACAACCGGGACCGAGGTCCATTCGCGTTACAAGCATCAAACCGGCGGTCACGGCCAGTTCGGGGACGTGTGGCTGCGTTTCGAGCCCCGTGAACGCGGCTCGGGGGTAAGCTTCGACGAAAAGATCGTGGGCGGCGTGGTTCCCCGGCAATTCATCCCGGCGGTAGAGAAAGGCGTGCGCGAGGCGCTCACGCATGGGCCGAACGGGTTTCCCGTGACCGACGTGCACGTGACGCTCTACGATGGAGCCTATCACGATGTGGATTCGAGCGAGCAGGCGTTCAAGACCGCGGCGGGCATGGGCGTCCGCGATGCGCTGCCCAAGTGTCATCCGGTGGTGCTCGAGCCGATTTCGCGCGTTACGGTCACCGTTCCGACGCAATATACCTCGACCGTCATCCAACAGCTCACCGGCAAGCGCGGTCAAATTCTCGGAATGAACCCGGCGGAGCAGATCGGCTTCGACGTGGTCGAGGCCGATGTTCCACAGGTCGAACTCTCGCGCTACATCACCGAGCTGCGCACCGGGACCCAGGGCCTGGGAACGTTCCTGTCTCGGCACGAGCGCTACGATCCGGTACAGGGAGGCCGCGTCAGCCCGAAAGCCGCCGTCTAGGAGCAGCCTGCCCGGATTGCGGCTCCTCGATCCGGACCGACCGTGATGGATGACCTGGAAAGCGGGTGGCAAGCGGGGGAGCACAAAACATAGGCGGGTTTGCTTACCTTTAGCCAGCCATCTTTCAACCGGCCATCTTTGCCTTGGAGGCTTTCCGCTTGGTGAAACGTCTGGGCGCCCTTATCGCCCTCGCCGGTCTTCTTTCCGGCTGTTCGAAAGTCTCGACCCAAACTGCCGGCGAGCATTCGTGGACGCAGCCCGGCGTCTTGCGCATCGCCATCCAGGCTGAACCGAAGAACTTGAACCCGCTGCTGACCTCGAATACGGTCGACGTCTTCATCGCGCGGTTCATGTTTCTCCCGCTCATTCAACCGAACGCACAAGGCGTGCAGCAGCCGCTCCTCGCGACGGCAGTCCCGACCATGCGAAACGGCGGCATCAGCCGCGACGGATTGACGATCGCCTACCACCTACGCAAGGACGTGAAGTGGAGTGACGGCGTGCCGTTCACTTCGAAGGACGTCAAGTGGACGTGGCAAGCGTTGATGAACCCGAACAACGATATCGTCTCGCGCCACGGCTACGACGACATCAAGACGATCGATACGCCCGACGATTGGACGGTGATCGTTCACCTCAAAGAAAAATTCTCGCCGTTCGTCAACACCTTCTTCACCGATAGCGATCAACCGTACGGCGTCGCGCCCGCACACGTGCTCTCGAAGTACCCCAACGTCAACCAAATTCCGTTCAATAGCGAGCCGACGGTGTCGGACGGAGCCTTCCGGTTCGGTGAATGGGTGCGCAACGATCACATCACGCTCATCGCCAACGACAACTTCTTCCTGGGCAAGCCGGGCCTGCGGCGCATCGAACTCAAGATCGTGCCGGACGAGAATACGTCCGTCGAACTGCTCAAGTCGCACGCGATCGATTGGATCTATCAGGGATCGATCCACCTCTATCCGCAGCTGCACGGCGCCCAAGATATCGCGCTGGCCTGGATGCGCGTGAACGGCTATTACGACGTTCAAATCAACACCGCGAGCGCGCTCATGAAGGATGTGCGCGTGCGGCGAGCGATCGCATACGCCATCGACAAGCGGGGCTTGGTCGATACGACGATGTACGGCCAGGAGACCCTCGCGACCGAAGACATCCCGAATTGGATGTGGGCGTTCGATCCCAAGGTGCGGTCGGTGCCGTACGATTTGGCAAAGGCGCGGGCACTACTGGCTCAGGCCGGCTATTCGCCCGGTCGCGGCGGCGTCATGGAGAAGGACGGCGTGCCCCTCGCGCCGCTCCTGATCACGGAAAATTCGAACACGACCTACAAGCAGCTCGCGGTCCTGATCCAGGCGCAGCTGCGGCGCATCGGGATCCAGGCGCAGATCAAGCTTTTCCCCGGCGCGCAAATCTATGCACCCGCCGGAGAGGGAGGCATCCTCCAAAACGGTAAATTCGACTTTATCGTCGACGGGTGGTACGCGGGCATCGATCCCGACGACAGCGCGCAATTCATGTGCGAGAATGTACCGCCCGGCGGGTACAACTACGCCCGGTACTGCAACCCGGAGATGGACGCCGCGGAAACCATGGCGCTGACCCACTACGACCAAGCAACGCGCAAAGCCGCCTACGCGAAGACGCAGGCGCTGCTCGCGCGTGACGTGCCCGAAATCTTCATCAATTGGTTGCGGCAAATGGAACCCATCAGCGTCGACTTCAAAGGCTTCGATCCGAATCCGGTGGTCGAGAGCTGGAACGCGTGGCAATGGAGCATCTAGGCTTTCCCAATCAGCCCGTCGGTCCGTTGCCCGAACTCGTGTGGCTGCGCAAAATCATCGTGGAACGCGCGTTGACCCGCGGCGATTACGTTCTTTCCGGCGGCGTGCGCAGCGACTACTACATCGATAAATTCCGTCTCTTCTCGGATCCCCACGTGCTGCGCCGAATCGCACGGCTTTTCGTGCCGCTGCTCACCGAGATCAACCCCGACCTCGTGGCCGGTACCGAACTCGGCGGCGTCGTCATCGCGACCGCGGTCTCCCAGATGTCCGGCCTCCCGCTCATCGCGGTGCGCAAATCGCCCAAGGGCTACGGTGCTTTCGCCGACGAGTACGTCGAGGGTCCCTACGTCACCGGTCAGCATGTGCTCTTACTCGAGGACGTGGTGACCTCGGGACGCGAACTGCTCGCGGCCAAAGCCCGGCTCGAGGAATTGGGCTTGCGCGTCACGCCCTGCGCGGTCGTCAGCCGGGGTCTCGCGCCCGTCCGTGCCCTGATCCAGTTCTCGTTGCCGCGCGGCGAAGCCAAAACGGATAACTAGGACGGTTCGGCCGGCCTGCGGCCGGTCGCACTTCCTGTGCTCCGAACCTTCAGCCGCCTCGTGCGGCTACTCTCGCTGCGCTCGCTCACGCTGGGGCGGTGGAGTCCTGCGCTGGATTTTGGGTAAGACTACCAGCGCATGGTTGCCGGGCTTATGCGCACGCGCATCAACGAACGCATCGCGCGGGCCGCGCGATTCCCGGTGACGTTGATCGTTGCCCCGGCGGGTTTCGGCAAGAGCGTCGCCTTGCGCGACTACCTCACGACTGCGCGCCTCGATGCCGTCCGGTACGACGTTCCACGCGAGGACGACTCGCTGGTGGCTTTCGCACGCGGCCTCGCCGGCGCGTTCGAGCCGCTCGTGCCCGACATCGCCGCGACCTGGCCCGCGATGCAGCAGCGCTTCGCGCACGCTCGCGCTCCCCTCACCGAAGTCGGTGACTGGTTCGCAGAGCACCTGCGCCGCGTCGTTGCGACCGTCGTGATCGACGATCTTCATCACGCCGCGGTAGACCGGAACTGCGTCCCGCTGATCGTCGACCTCATCGAGCGCACGACGGGACGGGTCAAGTGGATCGTCGCCTCGCGCAGCGACGTCGGGCTGCCGGTCGCCAGCTGGGTCGGCTACGGACGCATCGACGTCCCGATCGGCGAGGACGACCTGCGCTTTACGCCGCAAGAGGCGCTGGCCGCGGCTACCGAGGCGCCCGACGAAATCGCTCCAAGCGAGATCGAAGCGCTGCGAGAGCTCGTAGCCGGTTGGCCCGTCGCGCTGAACATCGCGCTGCGGACGCGCAGTCACGCGGTCGATCTGCGCGCGGCAACGGCGGGCGCGCGCGAAATGCTCTACCGCTATCTGACCGAGCAGATCTACGCAAGCCTCGATCCGCAACAGCGGCGGTTTCTTCTGAACACCAGCGCGCTTCCCAGTTTCGATCTCGAGATGGCAAGCAAGCTCGGCGCGGATTCGGAACTGCTCGCACAGCTCAAGCGCGGCGCCGGCTTCTTGAGCGAGGAGCCGGCCGGCGTCTATCGCTACCACGACCTCTTTCGCGATTTTCTCGAAAACGAACTGGCGCGCGAAGACCCGCGGCATCGCCGCGAAATCCTGATCCGGGCGGGCTCGCTGCTCGAGCTGAACCGGAACCACGCACGCGCGCTTGCGCTCTTTACCCGCGCGCAGGCGCGGGAACAGATCGTCGACCTGCTCGTCCGCGAAGGAATTCCGCTTTTCGAGCACGGCGAAAACGAAACACTCCAAGCTGCGCTGGACACGCTGACCGCGAGCGACCAGCGCAGCGACGCACGGATCGTTGGCCTCAAGGCAATGCTCGAAGCGGGGCGAGGCGCCTTTGAACTGGCCGAGCGCGACTTCGTCGACGCGATCGACGGCGCTCGAGAAGCGGGCGTCCGCGCGATGCTCGTGCATCGCTACGCAATCGAGTTGATCCGCCACGGCCGCGATGCCGGCGACCTGCTCTCCCCGTATGCCGACGACGCGGCGCTCGCGCCCGCGCTGCGCGTGCCGATCCTCGGGACCTACGCGACCGCCCTCGCTCGTGGTGGACACCTCGAGGACGCCTTGAAGACGATTGCCGCGGCAAGCAGTATCATCGACGCCAGCGTGAGCGACGAAGCTCGCGCGCGCTTCTATCAGCAGGCGGCCTTCGTTCATCACCTCTTGCCGGCGCGCGGCGACGCGTGGAAATTTGCGAAAATTGCGATCGATCTCGCCCAAGCGCGTGGACTCTACGATGTTGCCGCCCGTGCCTATAGCGTGCTCTACGTGATCGTCTATGACGACGAAGACGACCCGATCGAAAGCCTCGCCATTTTGGATCGCTTGATCGAATCCGCGCGCAAGAGCGCAAGTCAGCAAACGCGCCTCTATGGCCTTTTTGTGTCATACGATATCGAGGTCGATCGCGGCAACGACGCCGGCATCGAACAACTCGAGACCGAGATCGCCCAAATGATGGTGCCGCTGCCCCAGACGCGCGAGGAAGCGCTCTTGCCGGCCCTCGCGCTGCGCAAGGCCTGGGAGGGCGAGTTCGACGCTGCGTACCGGACGCTCGCCGGTACCGTGGAACATCAAACCGGAAGCGATCGGAAAGCCCTGCGCGCCGCGGAGATCGCGCTCTATGCGCTCGCCTCCGGCCGCGCGGGGGAGGGCGAGGCGCGGATGCGCGAAGCGCAGCAGCTTCTCGAGACCGACACCGGCACGGCGCGGCGGGTGGCTCGGACCAAGCTGATGCTTGCCTTATGCGATCTCTTACGCGGACGCGGCGCGGCGGCGTACCGCACGATCGCCGAAGCAGAACGCATCTTGCCTCCTCGTTCGCGCCATCTGCGCGCACTCGCGCAAGTGTTGGGCGTTCTTTACCGCCGTACGCTGGGTGAGAACGAGCCGGCCGCATTCGAAGCCGGCCTCGAACGTTTGCGCGCACATCATTTCGGCGGCATCGCCCGGCTTCTCTCCGCGTTGCCGTTCGCCGCACCCGAAGCATGCAACTACACCATGCTCACCTTCGCCGAACGCACGATCTTGGTGGAACTCGCGCGCGGTGCCAGCTCAAAGGAAATTGCCGCCGAAAGCGGGCGCAGCGCGCAAACGATCGACACGCATATTCGCTCGATCTGCCGCAAATTGAATTGCCGCGGCCGGCGCGAAGCGGTGACGTTAGCGCTCCGGTCGGGGTGGGTAAAGAGCTAGCCACCGATGCGACGAACGCTTGCCATCCTGGTTTGCAGCAGCCTGATCACCGCGTGCGGTGCTCAGATGCAGGGTACGCAACCGCCGCTCTACCGAGCCTCGCAATCGAGTGCTCGCCCGCTGGACGGCGGCACCGAGTTGCCTGGCGATTCGGGAACGGCGTTACCGGGGGACTCGGGAACCGCATTACCCGGAGCGCAGATGGCGTGCGCACCCGACATCGCGGCGGGAACGGCGAGCTGCGGCGTCGCGATCAACATCAACATCGCACCGATCGAATCGCCGAACACACCGGCCTCGATGATCCCCGGCTTGCATCCTTCGGACCTGGAAAGCCTTTATGCCCTACCCGTTCAGGCAG
The DNA here is from genome assembly GCA_035502855.1 of Candidatus Baltobacteraceae bacterium. Classification (NCBI taxonomy): domain Bacteria; kingdom Bacillati; phylum Vulcanimicrobiota; class Vulcanimicrobiia; order Vulcanimicrobiales; family Vulcanimicrobiaceae; species Vulcanimicrobiaceae bacterium. Next base: position 112,328 of record DATJTX010000031.1, on the reverse strand, counting down.
CGGGCGAGCGAATCGCGCTCGTCGATGCCTACGACGATCCGAGCGCCGAGGCCGACATGAGCGTCTATCGTGCCGCATACGGGCTGCCGGCATGCACGAGCGCAAGCGGATGCTTCACGCGCGTCAACCAGAGCGGAACGCAGGGCGCCTATCCGAGCGCGAATTCCGCCTGGTCGGAAGAAATTTCACTCGATCTCGACATGGTTTCGGCAATCTGCCCGAACTGCCCGATTCTCTTGGTAGAAGCCAATTCACCCTCGATCGAAGATCTAGGTGCTGCGGCCGACACCGCGGCCGCAAGCGGTGCGCGCGTCGTCAGCAACAGCTACTACAGCGCCGAATGGAATGGTGAGACGAGCGAGGATGCGCACTACGATCATGCGGGCGTGCTCATGACCGCGAGTTCGGGCGATCAGAATTACCCGTCGTATCCGGCCGCTTCACCCGACGTCATTGCCGTCGGTGGAACGTCGCTGCAGAACGGGGTCGAAGTGCCCTGGACCTATAGCGGTCACGGCTGCAGCGCCTACGAGCCGCGCGTACGCTGGCAGGATGGTCTTACCGGATGCACCACCCGCAGCGCAGTCGACGTTGCCGCGGTCGCGGATCCGCAAACCGGGGTTTCGATCTACGACTCGCTTGCGGGCGGATGGCTCGTTGCGGGCGGCACCAGTGTCGGCGCACCGATCGTGGCCGCTGCGTACGCGCTCGCGGACAACGGCAAGCAGGCACCCTACACGTACGCGCACGCAGCCAGTCTGCATCGCATCGACGGCGCCGCGTACGGAACGTACACCGGCTTGGGCTCGCCTGACGGCCTCGCAGCCTTCTAGACTAGAGAGGTTCAGATTTAGCTCGGGTTGAGGAAGCGAAGTCCGAAGTTTGCTATGGCAAATGAGGGCTGAGCTGACGAAGACCTGAGCTAAATCGGGACCTCTCTACCAAGTTTTGGGTATGGGCCGGTGCTACACGCCGGCCCTATCTTCAGTGTGCAGGAGGATGCACATAATGAAGAAGTTCGCGGCCCTCGCACTCGCGATCAGCGTCGCTACGGTTGCTTGCTCGGGGCAACATGGCGCATCGGTCGTACCCCAAGGCGGCGCGGCCGCACAATCCAGTTCGATGGGAACAAAGTCCGCACGAGCGCAGGCGATTACCGCACCGGCCGGATGGGCCGCCACCGCGACCGGAGTCATGTCGCTCGTGAACGCGACCGATCTCGGTGCGGTCCCGGCGACGCAATCGGTGACCGTGGTCCTGGGACTGCAATTGCAGAATGCAGCGCAACTGCAGAGTTTGGTCGCATCCGGCCAAACGATTTCGCAAAGCTCGTTCGATTCGACGTATGCACCGAGTGCGGCGAGCGTAAAGAGCGTGACCTCGTATCTCCAGTCCGAAGGCTTCACCGGCATCACCGTGACGCCGAATGATCTCTTGGTAAGCGCAACCGCTCCCGCCTCCAACGTCCAAACCGCGTTTCACACGACGCTGCATTCGTTCTCGCAAGGCGGCACGACCGTCTATGCCAATACGAACCCGGCATTCGTGCCGAGCGCGCTCGGCGGAATCGTCGTCGCGGTGCTCGGACTCAACGACGCACAAACCTTCAAGACCAATCCGCACCGCGGCGGCCCCGTTCCCGCGCCGACTCCCGAACCGACGCCGACCGCGCAGCCGGAAACGCCGTGCGACGTCTCCAACCTCGACATCGTCGGCCTGCCCTCGCCCGAACCGGAACCTTCGGCCGCCGCAAGCGAAGTCGGCTGTCTGCGCAACTACACGCCGTCGGACTACTGGCGCGCGTACGACGCGATGAACGTTCCGGCCGCGACCAACGTGAACATCGCGATCATGGCTGAAGGCAGCGTCACCCAATCGATCAGCGACTTCCGCACCAACGAATCCGGATTCGGATTGATCCAAGTTCCGGTCGTGCAAAAAACCGTCGGCGTCGCCAGCACCGATACGTCGGGCGACGACGAGTGGACGCTCGACATGACCGCTTCGAGCGGAATGGCGCGCGACGTCAAGACGATCTACCTCTACGTCACCACCGCGCTCACCGACAGCGACATCGCGCTCGAATACAATCAGTGGGTGACCGACGATCTGGCCCGGGTTGGAAACTCGTCGTTCGGCGGGTGCGAGTACGGCCCGTATCTCGACGGCTCGATGGTCGTCGACGACGAGATCCTGCTCGAGGGTGCGGCCCAAGGTCAAACGATGTTCGCCTCGGCGGGGGATTCGGGATCGTTCTGCTCCGTCGGCGCACCCAACGGCATTCCCGCCGGCGCTCCGTTCGTCAACTACCCCGCGTCGTCACCGTACGTGGTCGCGGTCGGCGGCACGACGCTGGCGACGATGAGCGACGGCTCGTATCAGGGCGAAGCGTCGTGGTTCTCCGGCGGCGGCGGCGTGAGCCAGTTCGAGTACATGCCGGCGTGGGAGGACTCCGCGCAATCCGTCGGGTCCGAGGCTGGCGATCGCGGCGTTCCCGACGTGGCGATGGACGGTGACCTCACGACCGGTATGACCCTCTATCTCACCGACGCCGGCGGCTGGACGACGATCGGCGGCACGAGCCTGTCGTCACCGCTCTCGGCCGGCGTCTGGGCGCGCATGCTGGAATCGCATTCCAAGCTCGGCTTCGCCGCGCCGCTGCTCTACGCGGAGTATGCGAACAACACTGCCGGCTCGGATTCGAGCAACGAGCCGGTGACGCGTCCGTACGGCGGGTTCCACGACATCCTCGTCGGCGCGAACGGCGCCTACAGCGCGCTTCCGGGCTACGACTATACGACCGGCTTGGGCAGCTTCGACGTCGCCGTTACGAACGCGCTGATCGGACAATAGGCATCCTCCGACGTGTCCGATCAACGCTAGGTGGAGGTACGCAGCACGGCGCACCTCCACCGCCATCTAGGGAAGCTATGAAGAGCTTCCCTAGATGGTCAGCTCGGTACCGTCGTCGGCAATAGCGCACGGTCCGTGATAGACGCTGCGGGCGGCGTCTTCCAACTCGCCGGGCGCAAACTCGGTGCCGTAATGCGTCAGCACGAGCCGCCGCGCGCCCGCGCGCTGCGCCATCTCGCCGGCTTCCACCGCCGAAAGATGTCCACGCACCGGACCGCTTTCCGCCGCCAGCCCGAGCGCGGCTTCGCACAAAAAAATGCTGCAGCCGCGCGCCAGCTCTTCCACCCGCTCGCACGGCGCGGTATCGCTCGAGTAGCACACGCTCGCACCGTCGCGTTCCACCCGAACCGCGTACGCGTCGATATAGTGGATCGTTTTGGCGAACGTCACCTCGAGCCGTCCAATCGTCAGCGGCGCGCCCGGGTCGTATTCGGAAATTTCGAAGACCTCATCGAGAAAATTGCTCGGACCTTCGCTCGCAAAGGTTTCGGCTAAGGCGCGCAACTGTGCCTCGCCGCCGGGCGGCAACCAGACCGGCATTCGATCGTCGCGAAGCAGTGGGCCGTACTTCAGCCCGTAGCGCAGCGGGATCAGGTCGAGGAAGTGATCGGCGTGCATGTGCGTGATGACGATCGCGTCGAGGTCGGGATAGTCCATCACGATGCGCAGGTTCGCGAGCGCGCCCGTACCGATGTCGAGCAAAAGGTTCGTACCGCGCGCGCGGACGAGGTGGCAGCTGCACGCGCGACCGGGACGCGGGACCGACGCACTCGAGCCGACGACGCGCACCCGCATCGCCGCGGCCATTACGGTAGCGATGCGAGCACCTCATCGGCGTGATCGTCGACTTTGACTTTTGGCCATGCTTTGACGATCACACCGTTTCCGTCGATCAGAAACGTCGCGCGCTGTACGCCCAGCGATTTTTTTCCGTACATATTCTTCTCGACGATAACGCCGAACGCGTCGCACAGCTCGGATTTCGTATCCGCGAGCAACGTGAATGGAATCGCGAATTTGGCTTTGAATTTCCGATGTGACTCGGGCGTGTCGCGGCTCACTCCGACGATTCGTGCGCCCTTCTTTTGGAACTTCGCGTATAGATCGCGAAATTGCGAGGCCTCGCTGGTGCAGCCCGGCGTGTCGTCCTTCGGATAGAAATAGATGATCAGCGGACCGCCGAGCAAATCGGCCGTCTTGATCGGCTTCCCCGCGTCGTCTTCGACCGTGATCTTCGGAAGTTTATCGCCTTCCGCCAGCATCGCCGTCCTTTCTCATTCGCTGAACTGATCCAGAGGCACCATGAACAACAGGCGATCGCCCGATCGCACGTCCTCGTCAAACTTGTGTACCGGCACGGCAACCCCTTTGCCGGCCCCGGTCTCGCGCCACGCGTAGAGCGGGACCCAACGCACCTTGTAGCCGGGCCGTTCCGGCGGCGCCGGGGGTGGAGCGTTTTCGACGCCTTGAAAACGTTCGGCGAGCTGAAAGACGCGCGCATAGGGCCGATCGCCGAAGATTGCAAACCGTCCGCGAGTGCTTTCAAAGCGCGCGAGACCGGCGATCGTCGGCGCCGTCAATTCGGTGGTCGAAAAGGAGGTGATGCCGAAGTGGCGCTTGATCGACGCACCAAAAGCCAGGTCGTCGATTCGTAAGACGACGTGCATTTCGGACCGGGCGTGTTCGCGCGTGCGCGTTCGCGCTCCGAGCGCGACCTCGAGATTTGCGGTATCGCTGTTGGTAACGCCGACGAGCGCCTTCGCCCGCTCGGGCGAGCAGTACGCAATCGTCTCGTCGTTCGTCGCATCTCCGGTCAGCAAATCGATCTTGCGGTCGCGCGCGAGCTCGATCAAGAGCGCGTCCGGATCGCGCTCGACGACGACGAGATCTTCGCCCTGTTCGCGCAGATAGTCGATGACCAGCGATCCGACGTTTCCCGCACCGCACACGATCACGTGTCCTGCCCGATGGATGCGCCGCAAGCCGCGCGTGCGCCGCGTCGTCGCCGCGTTGAGCGCGGAGGTCACGGTTGCGGTGAACACCGCGAAAATCGTGACGCCCACGAGCATCGTGAGCATATCGACCAGCATCGAGGCGCCTTCGGCGAGCCCGATTGCATGGGTCGTGCAATTCGTACAAGGCGTTATATCGCCGTATCCGACGGTCGTCATCGTCGCCATCACGAAATACAGGGCCGCGATGGGATTGAGGTGGAGCATCACCGCGAAGTAGAACGCGAAGACGAGATACAGTACGACCGCGACGCTGAAGACCATCCGCAAAATCGGCTCGGTGCGGCGCACCGCAACGCGCAGGTCGCGCAGCGTGGCCCTCGCGCGGCTGCGCCAAGACGTTTCGCGCCGGGCCTCTCCCTGCGGCCAGGTTCGCTTGATGTGCCGTATCGGTCCGAACACGCACACCCGCGCATCCTCGGCGATGGGAGTCCCGAGCGCGCCCTCGTCCGCATGATCCTCATTGCCGTGGAGGATGTACGGTGCGCGGCCGTCGATCGCGACGATGCGGGCGTTCAGATGCGCTTCCGCTGCGACGACGTCGAGTCCGGCGATCCCGAATTCTCGCGCATCGCGTTCGCAAAACCCGAAGAGACTTCCCACCCCGTCGCCCTCGTCGTCATCGTGCTGATCGTGGCGGCGAACGGCTTTGGCGACGAGCGTCTCCAGCGTTGGAAAGGGAAGCGCGTAGTAACAAGAGCGATCGACGGCAGAAGCGGCGTACGTCGCCGCGGCGTGCGCTGCGGGCGAGATCGCGGTGCAATTGTACTTGAGACCTTCTTGGATCTTGTGGCCGAGCACCGGATTGAACTGACGGATCGTCACGCGCGTGCGTTCGTTGATGTCGCGAGCGATTAGCGCCACGCGCAGGTTCAGACGATCGTCCTGAGAGACGGCGACGATGCAATAATTGGGCTGATCCGGATGTGCGCCGGGCGGCTCCAATCCGGCCTCGCGGAGGCTCGCGCTTTCGGCCGGATCGAGCGCGAAGTGCGCGAACGTGGCCGGAAATTCCGCGCGGAACCGCGCGACGGTTTGCGCGAGCAGGTTCGCGGCACGCTCTTCCTCGTGCTTCCATACCAAGGCAACGCGCTGCCCGGCCGTCTTCAAAATCTCGCGGCAGATCTCGTATGCCAGGTAGTCACCGCCGACGACGATAATCAGCGTCTCGGTTGCCATAGATGTCTCCCGATTCGCCGCAAGGCCCGCACCGTCCGCCGCATCCGCTGGCACTCGCCCTGATCGGGCGGCTCGAGGGCCGCTCCGGCGCATGCGTGCTCGAAATCGGATCGGGCGCCGGCCGCAATACGCGCGCCTTGGAAGGCGCAGGGTTTCGCGTCTGCTCCCTGCCGGTCGAGCGCCCGTGCGCGGCTGCGCTTTCGACCCACGCGCTCCTGCACGGAACACCGTCGGTCCTCGCCTTTGTGCTCGGAGAGATTGCAGACGGACTCGAGCCGGGAGCGCCACTCTTTGGGACCTTCGGATCAATCCGTGATGCGCGGTACGGCACCGGCGCAGCTCAAGAGCCTCACGTCTATGCGCCTGCGGACGGCGACGAGGCCGGCGTCGCGCACGTCTATTTCGACGAGGCGCGGCTGCGGCGGCTGCTTGCGCCGCGCTTTACGATCGAGTCGATGCGCGAAGTGGGGGTCGACGATATCGCGGGACGCTGGGCGCACCCGACCGCGCCGCTGCGCGGCGCCGTGCATTGGTTCGTGACCGCACGGCGCACCGGTTAGTATCGGGCGAGCGCCGGTTCGATCCGCTCCGCGTAGGCGTCGATGCCGCCGTCGACGTTGACCACGTCGGAAAATCCTTGCGCTGCCAGAAACGCAGCTACCCGCTCGCTGCGGCCGCCGTGGTGACAGTACACCGCCACCGGAACGGCCGGGTCGAGTTCACGGATCCGCGCCGGAATTTCGCGCATCGGGATCCAGACCGAATCTGCGATGCGCGCAATCGCGATTTCGTCCGGTTCGCGCACGTCGAGCAGCACGAACGCTTTGCCCTCGCGCCGCCAGCGCGCCAACTCGTCGACGCTGATTTCGCCGATCACGTGTTCTTCGTGGCGATCAAATCGCGCATCGGGCTCGAGGCGTTCGCATAGAGTCGCTTCTCCATCCGGCCGGCGAGAAACGCTTCGCGTCCGGCAATGACCGCGTGTCTCATCGCATCCGCCATGAGCACGGGTTCGCGCGCCGCGGCGATGCCGGTATTCATCAGTAGCGCGTCGACGCCGAGCTCCATCGCGATTGCCGCGTCGCTCGCAGTGCCCACGCCCGCATCGACGATCACCGGCACGTTGGCTCGCTCCTTGATGATCGCGATCGTGTACGGATTGCAGACGCCCAAACCGCTTCCGATCGGCGCGGCCAGCGGCATGACCGCGGCGCAGCCCAGCTCTTCGAGTTGCTTGCACACGACCGGATCGTCGCCGACATAGGGCAGCACCGTGAAACCATCGTTCACCAACTGCTCGGCGGCTTCGAGCGTTCCGCGCGCGTCCGGATGCAGCGTCTGCGAATCCCCGATCACTTCGAGTTTGATCAAATCCGTCTCGAGCAGCTCGCGCGCGAGTTGCGCGGTCAGAACGGCGTCCTTGGCGTTGTAGCATCCCGCCGTGTTGGGGAGAATGCGCAGCGCGGACCGGTCGATGTAGTCGAGCAGCGTTCTGCCGCTGGGATCGTCGATGTTGATGCGCCGGATCGCAACCGTCACCATCTGCGCCCCGCTTGCCGCGTGCGCTTGCTGCATCACCTCCATCGAAGGATACTTTCCCGTTCCGACGATCAACCGCGAAGTGAACTCGTACTTCCCGATCTTGAGTGTGTCACTGCTCATATATTCATACCTGTTGTCGCGGGCGGATGAAATCTGGACGACATTCGCCCTCTCTTAACGCCTCGCGTCTCGGACAATGAATGTCAGGGTCCTCGCCGCTTCGGCTAACCCGTTCGGGCGAACGTCGTCCAGACGTCATCCGCCGGCAACCGCTTTGATTATTTCGACATTGTCTCCGTCTGCGATCGGGATGTCCTCGTAGTGAGAGCGGCGGATGACTTTGTCGTTTTTTGCAATCGCGATGCCGCTGCGTGCAATCCCCAGCGATTCCAGCAGGTTTGCGATGGTCGTTCCGTCGGGAAGCTCGCGCAGTTCGCCGTTGATCGTCGCCTTCACGCGTGCATGATTCGGCTTGCGTTCGCGCTCATCCTGACCGGAAGCCACGGCTGCAGCGGCGCGTCGTCACCGCTTTCGACAAAACTCGCAACGAGTTCGGCGGTTTCGGGCGAAAGCAAGATGCCGTTGCGATAGTGCCCGGCCGCAACGATCAACCCGTCGATCGCGGTTGGGCCGATGAACGGGCGACCGTCCGGCGTGGCCGGGCGAAGGCCCGCCCACGATTCCGTCATCGTGAACGATCCGAGCGCCGGGGCAGCCGCTAACGCGGCCTGCAGCAGCGAGGAGATCGCTTCGGCGGTGACGCGCTGATCGAAACCGGCTTCTTCGCTGGTCGCGCCGACAAGCAGCCGTCCGTCGGTCCGCGGCACGAGGTAGGCGCCCGGCACCCAGACCGGACGGCGCAGGAGGCCGGCCGGCGCGGCGAGCGCCAGCATCTGCCCCTTGACCGGCCGGACGGCGGGACGTGCCTCGGCCGGCAGGCCGGCGACGCCGGCCGCCCAGGCTCCGGCCGCGTTGACCACCCAGTCGGCCGGCGTAAACCCAAGCTCCGTGCGGATGCCGAGAACCCGGCGCGCATCGCATTCGATAACGAGGCCCTCGACCGGTGCTTGGACCGTGACGCCGCGAGCGCGTATCGCAGCGAGCAGCGCGCGCCCGAGTCGCCGGTTGTCGACATAGCCCTGGCCGCGAATCAACAGGGCGCCAGCCACGTGTTTGCCGAGCGCCGGCTCGGCCAAGAGCGCTTCGCGCCGGTCGAGCAACTCGGCGCGGATACCGCGTGCCTGCAGATCGCGTCCGAACGAGGCGAGCTGCTCCAGACGAATGGAATCGAAAGCAGCTTCGACGATGCCGTCGAGCGCAAGATCGACGGCCACACCACCGGCTGCAGCGACGCGCTGGACGAAGCGCGGGTAGCGGTCGAGGGAACGCGCGCATAACTCGAGCAGCGGCAGATCCGCGATGTGCTCGCTGTACGGAGCGAGCATGCCGGCACCGGCCCAGGATGCGCCGCGGCCCGGCTCGCCGCGATCGTACACGCGCACGTTCGCGCCGCGCTCGGCAAGTTCGAACGCAACGGCCAACCCGATGAGTCCGGCGCCGACGACCGTGATGTCGGTTCCGGAAAGCGTATCCTCAGACTTCATCTCGATGAAGAAGAGATGACGGGGAAATCCCTCTCATTTCCTCTCAACCGCGTATCGGGCCGGCCGAACCGTCTACATCCCGGTGTACACGGGGCCCTCGCCGCCCTGCGGCGGCACCCAGGTGATGATCTGATACGGATCGGCGATGTCGCACGTCTTGCAATGCACGCAATTCGTGAAGTTGATCTGCAGCCGGCCGTGCACCGCGCCTTCGTCGCCGTCGCGTTCGAACATCGGCTCGTAGACCGCCGCCGGACAAAAATATGCGCACGGGTTGCCGTATTCCACAGTACAGCGATCGCGGCAGATGTTGGTGTCGGCGACCTTCAGATGGCTTGGCTGATTCTCTTCGTGAACCGTCCCTGAATTATACACGTCGGTGAGCTTATCGAACGTGAGCACGTTGTCGATCTTGGCGCGCGGCGTTTCCTTGGGACGGTAACCCGCCTTCACCATGTTCTCGTATCCCGGCTTGCCCGGGAGCTTCTCGATGATGCCGAAGCCGCGCCCGCCGGCGAGCGGCGCGAGACCCGCGTTGAACATGCCGGCCCACATGCCGTGCTCGAAGCCTTGGTGGAAGTTGCGCGCGCTGCGCATTTCTTGGTAGGCCCACGAATTGCGGAAGCGTTCTTCGTAGACCGAAAGTTGCTTAGCGTCGTAGCTCTTCGCTTGCAGCGCGTCCCACGCCGTATCGGCGGCCATCATGCCCGACTTCATCGCGAGATGCACGCCCTTGAGGCGCATGCCGTTGAGGAATCCGGCCGAATCGCCGGTAATCATCAGTCCGTCGCCGTAGGGGCGGATCATGGCAAAGAGTCCACCCTCCGGAATCGCTTTCGCGCCGTAGCGAATCAGCTTCGCCCCTTCGAGCATCTTGCGAATCTCGGGATGCTCTTTCATGCGCTGCAGTTCGTTGTGCGGATCGGTCGTCGGATTTTTGTAATCGAGCCCGGTGACGTGACCGATGTCGAGCACGCGGTCTTTCATGCCGTAGATGAATCCGCCGCCGAACGTCTCGGGCGGAAGCGGATAACCCAGTGTGTGAATCACGGTGCCCGCGGGAAATCGGTCGTCGGGAAGCTGCCAAAGTTCCTTGACGCCGGCGGCGTAGACTTGCGGCTCTTTGCCGTCGTCCAGACCGAGCCGCGGGATCGCCTGCTTGGCGAGCGTGCCGCGCGGGCCTTCACCCAGAATGACGATCTTCGCGAGCAGATCCGCGCCCGGTTCGTAATTGGCTTTGGGCTTGCCGTCGTGATCGACCCCTTTGTCGCCGGTGCGCACGCCGACGACGCGGTCCCCGTCCCACAGGAGTTCCTGGCCCGGAAACTCGCCAAAGACTTGCACGCCAAACTCTTCCGCCTGCGTCGCCATCCATTTGGTGAGGCGCTGCAGTGACGAAACGAACTTGCCGTGATTGTTCAACGAGGGCGGCGTGAACGGCGCTTTGATCTTTCCGTTCTTGGTCAGGAACCACAGTTCGTCGCGGCCGACCGGCGCTTCGACCGGTGCGCCGAGTTCGAGCCAATTGGGAAGCAACTCGCTAATCGCGCGCGGATCGAGCACGAGCCCCGAAAGACCGTGATTGCCGATCTCCGCGGCTTTCTCGATGACGAGGATCTCGAGCTGGACTCCCGCCTCCTTCGCGAGTTGACCCAAACGAATCGCACCGGCCAACGAGGCAGGCCCTGCCCCGACGAAGAGGACGTCGACTTCCAATTGATCGCGCTGCGCCATGAGGCGAGCACTTCGATCTTTTGAAGAAATGATCATTTCACGGCAATCTGAGAAAGTGCGAATTTTACCGCAGCGACGTGGATCGCAACGCGCGCGGCGAACGGAAGGATAGCCGACGGCGTTTCGAGCGTGAGCCCGAGCCGCGCCGCGTTACGCATCAACAGCTGCGTGAGGGTGCGGCCGCCGATCTTTTCGGCTTCCGCATCGGGATCGGGCGTGAGCACCTCGCGCGGATCGAGCGGCGTGCCTTCGCTGGCAAGACGCTCGACGAGCGGCCGCCCGATGCCGGCACCACCGTACTCGTAACAATAGAACCCGCTCGCCTCGTCGTCTTCATGCAAATCGATCGCGAGTTCGAACTTTCGGTCGCGATTGGCGGTGATGATCGCGCGAGCTTCGGGCGACGAGCCGCCGCGACCGAACGTGCGATTGACGTCGAGCCCGTCGATGCTCTCGCGCGTGCGCGCGTCGTAGCCGCTTGGATTCGTACAGGGCCAGATGCGATACGAAAAACGCGAATCGAGTCCGTTGCTCTCGACCAGCACGAGCAGGGCGTGCGGCCCGGCGGGCTCATCGCCGTGAACTCCGGCAGCGATATGAACGGCCGGAAGGGACTGATCGCCGTACTCGACGCAGAGCAGCGTACGCGCCGCACCGACACATGCAACCTCGCGCACGCGCACGTCGTGCGCAGCGCGCAGCGCCTTCCACCGCGCCGCGATCGCCTGGTAGGTGGCTTCTTGCTTCGTCATAAACTCTAGTCTCTCATGAAAATCCAAATCGGCGTGATGGGCTCCGCTGGAGGCATCATCACCAAGCCGCAGCTTGAGCTTGCGCGCCGTATGGGCCGGCGGATCGCGCAGCGCGACGCGACGATCGTTACCGGGGCGTGCCCTGGTCTGCCGCACGCCGCCGTGCTCGGAGCGCACGCAGGGGGCGGCGTCAGCCTCGGCGTCTCACCGGCGCTCTCGCGCGAGGAGCACGTCAAGGTTTACGACTCACCGCTGCAACCCTATACCACGATGGTCTTCACCGGATCCGGGCTGATGGGCCGCGAGACACACAACATTCATAGCTCGGACTTCGTTCTCTTCGTCGGCGGCCGCAGCGGCACGCTCGGCGAGTTCGCGATTGCCTACGACGAAGGCAAACTGATCGGCATCCTGACCAACTCCGGCGGCATCTCGAACGAATTTACCAACATCGCCGGGCTCGTGAAAAAAGAGACCGGCTCGATCATCCTGACCGATGACGATCCGGAGAAGCTCGTCGATCGCTGCTTGGAGGAGTACTTGCGCTTGGATCTCCCCTCATCGGTGGTCTTCGATCGTGGCTGAGCTCACGTTTATCGGCGCGGCCGGCATCGTCACCGGAAGCAAGCATCTTTTGACGGTCGGAACGAAGCACGTGCTCGTCGATTGCGGCATGTTTCAAGGCACGAAAGACGTCGTTGCGCTCAACGGTATCCCGCTGCCGATCGCCGCCGGCGATATCGACGCGGTAATCGTCACGCACGGTCATCTCGATCACGTCGGGTATCTGCCCAAACTGGTCCACGACGGCTTCTCGGGGCCGATCTATTGCACGCCCCCTACGCGAGCGGTCATGCAGATCGTGCTCGACGACTCGGCCAATCTGCAGCAGGAGCTGCAGGAACGCGGGTATCAGCATCAGCGCCCGTACTCACCGCCGATGTACTACGATCCGCAGGACGTCGAGCGCACGATGAAACACGTGCAGCCGATTCCGCTACATCAGGCCTTCACCGTCGCGGGCGTCATGCAGGCGACGTATTACGACGCCGGCCACATCATCGGTTCGGCTTTCGTTGCGCTCGAATTCGATGGCAAGCGCGTCGTATTCTCCGGCGACATCGGGCGCTACGACCGGCCATTGCTCTTCGGGCCCGAGCCGATGGGCGCGGCGACCGATCTCATCTGCGAATCGACCTATGCCAACCAGGTCCATCCGCCGCAGCCGCTTGAAGACTTGCGCCGAGCGATACTTGCCGGCATCGCGCGCGGCGGCGCGATCGTGATTCCGGCGTTCGCGGTCGAACGCTCGCAAGACATCCTCCTCGCGGTCGCGACCCTGCAAACGAACGATCCGCACATAGCAACGTTGCCGGTCCACCTCGATAGCCCGATGGCCGAGAAAGTCGACGCGGTCTTCGAACACTTCCCCGACGCGCACAGACCGATCGCCAACGACTCGCTCTCGACACCGTTCGGCGTGCGAAACTTCACCGAGCACGTAACCACACAAAGCTCGAAGGAGCTCAACGACGTGCAGGGCCCGCATTTGATTCTCTCGGCCAGCGGCATGGCTTCGGGCGGCCGCGTGTTGCACCACTTGCACAACCACATCGGCGACCCCAAGGCCACGATCATCTTCCCCGGATACCAATCGCTCGGAACGCTCGGCTACATTTTGACCCACGGCGCGAAGCACGTGACGCTTTTCAACGACGTGATTCCGATTCACGCGAGGCTCGTACACCTTTCGGGCTTCAGTGCCCACGCCGATCGCAACGAACTCCATCGCTGGCTGCAAACCTGCACGGCGACGCCGCATCTGTACGCCGTGCACGGCGAAGCGCCATCGGCGGCCGCACTCGCGGCGATGGGCCGCGCTGCATTCGGCTGGCAGGCCGACGTCGCCCATCGAGGAACCACGGTGACGCTATGAGGCAACGCAGCTTCGCCAGCGACAACAACGCGCCGGTCGCACCCGAGATTCTTCAGGCGATTCTCGATGCGAACGAGGGCGACGCGGTTGGATACGGTGACGATCCCTGGACGGCGCGCGCGATCGCGCGCTTTCGCGCGCACTTCGGCGAGGATACCGATGTGTATTTTGCGTTCAACGGCACGGGCGCCAACGTCGTCGCCCTCAGCTGCGTGGTGCGGCCATGGGAAGCCGTGCTCACGCCGGCAAGCGCGCATCTGCAGGTCGACGAGTGCAGCGCATTCGAGCGCTTTGCCGGCGCGAAAGTCATTCCGATCGTGACCGAGGACGGCAAGGTGCGAATCGCCGACCTCGAGCCGCATCTGCGCGTCGGCCATGCCGAACATCATCCACAACCCCGCGCCATCTCGATCTCGAACACGACCGAGTACGGCGACGTGTACGAGCCGGACGAAGTGCGCGAGCTATGCGCCTTCGCGCACGATCGCGGATTGATCGTTCACGTCGACGGGGCTCGCATCGCGAACGCCGCGGCCGCGCTCGGCACGACCCCGCGATCGCTCACCAAAGAGCTGGGCGTCGACATCCTTAGCTACGGCGGCACGAAAAACGGGCTCATGGGTGGCGAAGCGATTTGTTTCTTCGATCCACAGCTGAGTTCGCAGGTCGCGCCGTACGTGCGCAAACAGGCGATGCAGCTCGCTTCGAAGATGCGCTTTATCTCGGCGCAATTCGAGGCGCTGCTGACCAACGATCGCTGGCTGCGCTATGCGACGCATGCCAACGCGATGGCACGGCGTCTGCTCGCAAGTGTGCGCGATATTCCCGGCGTGCGCATCACGCGGCCGGTCCGCGCCAACGCGATCTTCGCTACGCTCTCACGCGAAGCAATCGCGCGCGTACAGGAGCAGTTCTTCTTCTACTGCTTCGACGAAGCGCTCCCCGAGGTGCGCTGGATGACCCACTGGGCCACGACCGAATCCGACGTCGACGCCTTCGTGGCGGCGGTCAAGTCTGCTCTGTCATCCCGAGCATAGCGAAGCGTAGTCAAGGGATCGGCGACATCATTGTTTCGGGGGACCCGGAAACGTGCCCCGAGATTACCGAAGTCGATCGCGTGGGGCGCGTCGCCCTCGAGCCACAACGTCGTATTTCGCTGTTCGGGGCTTTGGAGAAACTGGCGGCGAGCGCGCGGGTCTTCAAATAGCTGTGCGAAGTCCATCCTGGATTGTCTCCTCTGGTGTCCTTACAGGAGGTGCATGACGCGCGAACGGTTGCTTTGGTTTCCGATGGGCCCGGGGTGGCGGCCCTCAGCGTTGGACATCGGGAGTAATGCCAGGGCCTGACACGCCATCCCATTGACAGATGCTATCTAGTTGGATACCTCGCCATCTATCCACCGAATAAGGGGGTAAGGGTGGATAAGAAGGGAAGTATCTCCCCTAACCGATGGATATCCGCCAATTCCAGCCGCAAGCGCCCGGACGCCTGGTCAAGATCAGCGAAGGCGGCCATGCCTTTATCCCGGCGCCGCTCCCGATCGGCGCCGACCTCTACACCGCCGACCTCATTCTTGCTCTCGACGAAGCTACCGCCGAACTCGGTCGCTTGGACGGTTTGGCGGCGAACCTTCCCGACCCCGAGCTACTGATCGGTCCCTTTCTCCGGCGCGAGGCGGTGCTTTCCAGCCGCATTGAAGGAACGCAAACGACCTATTCGGATCTCGTCCTCTTCGAAGCGGCCGAGATCGCGGCGAACACCGGCGATACAAGCGAGGTGCGCAACTATATTTCTGCGCTCAAATATGGCGTCCGCCGCGCCGAGGAAATCCCGTTTGGTCGGCAACTGATCCTAGAAATCCATGACACGCTCATGGCGAGCGCCGAAGCGAAGGTTCGGCGCGGTCAATTTCGCGACCGTCAGGTGTTCATTGCCCAAAAAGGCTTGACGATTCGCGACGCACGCTACGTTCCACCGCCGGCACTGGAAGTGGAACCACTTTTTGACAACCTCGCTGCGTATTTGCAAGCGCCAAATCAACTTCCGCTGCTTATACGGCTCGCAATCACCCACTATCAGTTCGAGGCAATTCACCCATTCATTGATGGTAACGGCCGTCTTGGTCGGTTACTCATTGTGTTGATGCTTTGCAAAGAACGTCGACTGAACGCACCAATGCTCTATCTCAGTGCGTACTTCGAGCGACGCCGACAGCAGTACAACGATCTGATGTTAGAGGTTAGTCGCAGTGGTGCTTGGACCGACTGGATCATATTTTTTCTACGGGGCGTAGCGTTACAAGCGCGGGACGCGATTCAACGTACGCGGCAATTGCAGGCACTACGGCAGCAATATCGCGACCGCTTTCGCACAGCTAGAACGGCAGCATCCGTCCTTACGCTCGTCGATGCCCTTTTCGAGCTTCCCGTTCTTACGAATCGCCGAGCACAGTCGATCTTGGGCTTTTCGTGGCAAGCGGCGAGCGAGAATATCCAGAAACTCGTCGATGCCCAGATCGTTCAGCGTGTCGATGTTCCCGGCCGCGTGCAGTATTTTCTCGCGACTGAGATTGTCGAGATTTTGGACCGGGCGGAGGCGATTCCGGCAGAGGCTCCGCCCGAAGTATCTGATGCGGAGGAAGTAACGCAAGCAACATGACCGTGGAGGAGTGGTTTACAGCGATCGAGTCGTTCGAACCACGGCCTAGGGAGGGTAAGCCTCTTGTGAAGTTAGACATTCCGTAGTAATAAATTAGGCGAGCAAAATGAAAATCATAGGCTCGCCTCTAACTAGCTCAGCGTGCGTCTTCAGATTGGGAACCGCCATCGCTGGAAGATGGCGGCGGCCATGCTGTTCCTGCCGGCGGTTGCGCTCGTCCTGGCAAGCGGTCCCGCCGCGGCTACTCCGCCGCCACTCGTGCCCGCTCCGGTAGCGAGCGCCTCGCCGGGCGCCTCGGCACAGCCTGCCGGCTTTTTTACCGGGCTCCGCCGCCGCACCCAATTGCTAGGCGACCCGTTTGGTGCCCGAACCTGGCTCAGCCGTTACGGGATGACCTTGTCCGCCTCGGAGACGAGCGAGGAACTCGGCAATGTTACCGGCGGGTACAAGCAGGGCTTTGACTACGATGGTCTGACGCAGATGGACCTTCAACTCGATACGCAACGTGGGTTCGGTTGGTTCGGTGGAACGTTTAACGCCAGCGCTCTGTCGATTCACGGCCGCGACCTCAGTGAGTCGAACCTCGGTTCTCTTCAGACGGCGAGCGGAATCGAAGCCGACGACGCGTCGCGGTTATGGGAGCTGTGGTATCAACAGGAGCTACGGCGCGACGGACGCATGGACGTGAAGGTAGGGCAACAGAGCCTCGATCAGGAGTTCATCGTCAATCAGAACGCGTCGCTGTTCGTCAACACGATGTTCGGTTGGCCGATGCTCCCGTCAGCGAATCTGCCCGGCGGCGGCCCGGCGTATCCGCTTTCTGCGTTGGGCGTCCGCCTGCGTGCCGAGCCGACGAACTCGCTGACCGTTCTGACGGGCGTGTTCAACGGTAGTCCCGACACCGTCAACGTCGGCGATCCGCAACGTGAGAATCCAAACGGGTTGATCTTTCCGCTAAACGGCGGGGTCCTCGCGATCGGTGAACTCCAATACACGTATCCAGCCCTCGGCCAGATCGTTTATAGCGACAAGCCCGAACCGCTGGCGCGCACGATCAAATTGGGCTTCTGGTACGATTCGGAAAATTTTCCCGATCTCGCAATCGATCGGAACGGTATTCCGCTCGTGAGCCCGGCGAGTAGCGGCGTGCCGCGCCTGCATCAAGGCAATTATTCGGCCTATGTGACCATCGATCAATTGCTCTATCAACAAGCCGACGACCCATACCGCACGGTCAGCGCATTCGCACGTGTGATGGGCGACCCGCTCGGCGCATCCAACCTGATCGAGTTCAGCGCAAACGCCGGGCTGACGCTGCACGAACCGATTCGACACCGGCGCGATGACACGCTCGGTATCGGTTTTGGCTATACGCACGTCAGCAGCGGTGCGTTGATGGCGGATGAGTACGCTCAGCAGTACGTCAATCCGGCGATACCGTTGCAATCGGGCGAAGCCTACGTCGAATCCACGTATCAATATCAGCTCTATCCGTGGATCCAATTGCAACCCGACTTCCAGTACACGTTCAATCCCGGGGCGGGGATCCTCAATGTCGATCCGCCGTTCAAGAAGGTGCAAGATGAAGCCGTTGTCGGTATCCGTGCGATCATTCAGCTATAGCGCCATCATCTATAGCGCCATCATCGCAGTGCTCGCGATCTGCGTTTTCGGCGCGGGTAGCGTCGCTGCGGCACCGCAAGGCCTTCTCGAGCAGCTGCACAAGCATGCGATCCTCACGTCGACCGTCGCCAACAACGGTGATCTGAATCCCTATGCGGTCATCATTGCGCCCGTTTCGGCCGGCCGCATCAGCGCAGGCGACGTGCTGGTCGACAACTTCAATAACGTGTCGAACCTGCAAGGCACCGGCACGACGATCGTCGACTACAACCCCGCGACCAAGAAGATGACGCTCTTCGCAAAGCTCTCGCAGCAGGACCCGCGCTGCCCGGGCGGTGTCGGTCTTTCAACGGCGATGACGATGCTCAAGTCCGGGTGGATTATCGTCGGCAGCACGCCGAGCACCGATGGGACGACGGCCACGAAGGGTAACGGCTGTCTCTTCGTCCTCAATCCCAGCGGCGATGTCGCCGCGGTGTGGAGCGGCCCCAACATCGACGATCCGTGGGGCAATATGGCGACGCTCGACAACGGCACGACGGCGTCATTGTTCATCAGCATGGCGGGCTTCGATCTTCCGAGTCCCCGGGTGAAGGACCCGGCGACAGGCGCTGCGGTGATCGTACGAAAGGCCAAGGTGCTTCGTCTCGACCTTGCGATTACCGACGGCAAGGTACCGGTCATTCAGAGCCAAACCGTCATCGCGAACGGTCTGCCGGAACGAGCCGATCTCGACAATTTTTTGTTCGGGCCAACCGGCGTCGCGCTCGGGCCGGATGGTACGCTCTACGTCTCCGACGGCGTCGGTAATCGGATCATCAAGATCGATGACGCACCCACGCGCACTACGAGCGCCGGAACCGGAGAGACCCTCACGATCAATGGTCTGCTGAAGAATCCACTCTCTCTCATCATGGCGCCGAACGGTCATCTGCTCACGTGCAATGGACTCAACGGCCAGATCGTCGAGATCGATCCCGCTACGGGAAAGCAGATCTACGCGCAATGGCTCGATGTCGATCAAGCGCAGACGCCACCCGGCAACGGCGATCTCTTTGGATTGGCCGTTACGCCTGATGGGCGTGCTCTGTATTACGTCGAGGACGACATCAACGCGCTCGTCGAGATAACGAAATGAGCAACGGCAATTTGAGCCGCCGGTCGCTCCTGGCGTCGGCGGCGGCAGTCGGATCGGTCATCGGTCTGGGTCGCCCGGCGACGGCGCTGGCGACGAGTGGCAGCGACACGGTAAACACTGAGCCGTTCTATGGCCCGCATCAGTCCGGTATCCTCACCGAGCAGCAGCGTCATACGTACTTCGCCGCATTCGATGTGATTGCGACGAACCGCGCAGATCTCGTCACGCTGCTACAGACGTGGACGACGGCCGCAGCGCGGTTGACGTCGGGGCAGCTCGTCTCACCGGAGTCCGGCGGTGGATACGATGCCTCCGCGCAGATCCCGGACAGCGGCGAGACGATCGGCCTCGGGCCGGCGCGGCTCACGCTCACGTTCGGGTTTGGTCCCGAGCTTTTCATCAAGGGTGGGCAGGATCGGTTTAATTTGTCTGCGCGCCGTCCCGAAGCGCTTGTAACGTTACCGACGTTCGTCGGCGATAAAATGATCCCGAGCAAAACCGGCGGAGAGCTGAGCGTACAAGCCTGTGCGGACGACCCGCAGGTGGCTTTTCACGCGGTTCGGCAACTCGCACGTCTTGGCTCGGGCGCCGCGCAGCTTCGTTGGGTGCAAAGTGGATTTTTGTCTCCGCCGGATGCGCACGGCACGCCGCGCAACCTCATGGGTTTCAAAGACGGAACGGAAACCGTAACCGATCCGAATCGGTACGTGTGGGCGGGCAATGAAGCACCGCGTTGGATGCAGGGCGGCAGCTACGTCGTCGCTCGGCGCATCCGCATCGTTCTCGAGCATTGGGATAAGATGAAGCTCTCGTTTCAAGAGCAGACGATCGGACGGCAGAAGCTCTCCGGTGCCCCGATCGGCATGAAAAACGAGTTTGATGCGTTGCCGCTCGATGCGACCGATGAGGACGGAAATCCCGTCATCGCCGAGAACGCGCACGTGCGCTTGGCGGATCCGTCGACGAATAACGGGGCGGAAATCCTGCGCCGCGGTTACTCTTACAACGACGGCATTGATTTCACGACGGAACGCTGGCCGCCATGGCGCCAAGGCATGGAGTATGACGCCGGCCTATTGTTCGTGTGCTATCAGCGCGATCCACGAACGGCGTTCATTTCGATATTCGACAAGATGTCGAAGATCGACATGCTCAACCAGTTCACCACGCACACGGGCGGTGGGATCTTCGCCTGCCCTCGCGGAGTGAAGCCGGGCGAATACATCGGGCAAGATCTCTTCGCGTAGAACCGGTAGTCAGCAACGCTGCCGTAATGTTCACGCCGCCAGAGGACGCTTCCGCGGTCCCTCGACTACGCTTCGCGGAGCCTGTCCTGAGCGAGCGCAGCGAGTCGAAGGGCCCGGGATGACAAGGTTAGGCCGTCCAGTCGAGCATGGATTCCCACTGGGGTTTGGGAAAGCGCTCTTTACTCTTGATCGCCTCGACGTACTTGCGTTTGCCGGCGCGGTTGCCTTTGCCGAGCATGATCCCGCCGACCAGACGGTCCTGCCAGAAGAATAAGGCGCGGTACCAGCGCTTCTCGCGATCGACTTTGCGGGCGACCTCGAGCTGCGGCTGCAGGTCGGGCGAGAGTCCGAACTGCGTGATCGTCTGACCTTTGAAGAGCAGCGATGAATATTCAGGAACGTCGTGATATTTTTCGCTGCCGCCAAGCATGTTCTGCGCCACGACCTTGCCGTGCGCGCCGGCGTTGTTCCACGTACCCATTCGGTAGCGCATCTCGAGGATCGGATCGTAGAAGTCGGCGATGTCTCCGGCGGCATAGATGCCGGGGATATTGGTTTCGAGGTGGTCGTTGCACAGGATACCGTTTCTGCTCACTTCGATCGGCGTTCCATCGACGATTTCGGTGTTCATCGTCAGACCGAATCCGACACCGTAGCAATCGGCTGAGATCTCGGTTCCCTTCTTGGTCCGCACTTTGGTAACCACGCCGTTGTCGCGAACGAATTCCTCGACTTCCTCGCCGTAGTGCATTTGCACGCCGTCGTTCTTCGCGGCTTCATCGACGAACTCGCCGGCGACGTCGTCGAGCAGGCGGTGCAGCACGTGCGGACCACGGATGATCCAATGCGTCTCGACCTTACGCGAGGCGAAGGCCTCGGCAAGCTCGTAGGCGATGAACGAGCCGCCGATCGCGATCGCGCTCTTCGAGCGGTCGATCTGCTCGGAGATCGCGCGCGTGTCGTCCAGATACTGGAAGTTGAAAACGTTGCTCGCGCCCGTGCCGCCCGGCGCCGGGGCTGGGTTCGGTCGCCCGCCGGTCGCGATCAACAGTGCGTCGAAGGGGTACTCGTGGCCGTCAGCCAGCACGGTGCGTCCCTCGGTATCGATCGCCTCGACCCGCGTTCCCAGCTTTAAGGCGATGCGGTGCTCCTCGTGCGCTGCGAGGTTGCGCATCATCACTTTTTCTTCCGGGAGCTGACGGCGCAGCATCGGCGGCAGCGAGATACGGTTATATAGTGGATAGGGCTCGTCGCCGAATAGCGTAATCTCGCACGAGTCGTCGTGCTTGCGCAGCTGCTCGGCGGCCGTGGTCCCGGCAAAGCCGTTACCCACGATGACATAGCGTCGCACATCGGAAACCGGCATAATAAGATATATGGACGTTCGGCTCGTGCAACTCCTTGGTTCGTTCATCACCGCGCGCAGCGAGTACGCGCTGGTGCGGCTCGAATGCGCGATGCACGATCCCAGTCTCCCGGCGCCGCCGGTGATCGATCGCCTGAGCGACGCATCCGAGCGAGCGCTTCGCGACGAGTGGCCCGCCATCGAACGGCAGCTGGAGGCGGCGCTCAGCTACGGGAAACATTTATCGCGGAGCACGGGTAAACGGTGGAACGAGGAGGCCGCCTACCGGGCGTTCGACCGGGCACTGCGCGAGCTGGACCAATACGCGCGGGCAATCCGATGGGTGCTGACCGTTACCGAAAGCGAGGATCCGTCATGAGCACCGACGACTTCATGACCAAAGCGATGGAACAAGCGCGCGAGTTGCAGGCCAAGATCGCGCAGGCGATCGGCGAGAGCGACAAACTGCGCGCAACACTCATCGAGCAGGCGCGGCAGAGCGCCGACGTGACCAACGAGCAAACCAAAACCGCGCTCGATAATCTCGAGGCGGCGATGAAATCGGGCTCGGAATTTCTCCAGAAATTCCTCCGAAACGAATGATCGAGCGATGTACAAATCTAGCCGATCAGTGCGAGTTCGGTCATCATTTTGAACCCTACCTCGAGGCCGCGTTCGTCGATATCATAGCGCGATGAGTGTTGGGGCTCGAGGCCGAGCTTAGGGCCACGCACGCCGACGATGAAATACGCCCCGGGCCGCTCTTCCATCATATACGACATGTCCTCGGCCCACATCACGACGTCATGCGGATAGACGACGTTCTCGGCACCGATCGCGCGCGCGGCCGCGGCGCGCACGATCTCGTTCATCGCCGGATCGTTGACCGTCGGCGGATAACCCCAAAGATATTCGAACGTGTAGTCGAGCCGCATCGCATCGCACACGCCTTCGATCATCCGCTCCATGCGCTCGGGAATGGAACGGCGCACTTCGTCGCTGAAGGCGCGCGTCGTGCCGAGCAGTTCGGCATTGTCGGGTATCACGTTGAAGGTCGTGCCGGCGTGCAGCGTTCCCACCGTGACGACCACGGGATCTTTGGGCGCGATCTCACGGCTCGGAATCGTCTGCAGCATCGTGACCAGTTGCGCGGCGCCGACGATCGGGTCGACTGACGTCTGCGGCATCGCACCGTGGCCGCCCCTCCCTTTGATCGTCAACTCGAAGCGATCGGAGGAGGCGAAGAACGCGCCGTCGCGCACGCCGATCTTTCCGACGTCCAGACCGCTATACAGGTGCAGCGCGAAGCAGCGATCGACGTGCGGATTCTCCAGCGCCCCGTCCTCGATCATCAATTTGTTGCCGGCCGGCCCCTCTTCGCCCGGTTGAAAGCAGAAGACGATCGTTCCGGCGACCGATTCGCGCGAACGCGCCAGCGCGCGGGCGGCGCTCAGCAGAATCGCCATGTGCCCGTCGTGTCCGCACGCGTGCATCGCGCCTTTGCGCGTGGACCGGTAGGGCACGTCGGCGGCTTCATCCATCGGCAAGCCGTCCATGTCGGCCCGCAGCAGCGTCACCGGACCGGGGCGCCCGCCCTTCAGCGTCGCGAGGATACCCGTTTTACCGACGCCGGTGCGAATCTCGTCGAACGAACACGCGCGCAGCTCGCGCTCGATGAACGCGGCCGTTTCGTGCTCTTCCATCGAAAGCTCCGGGTTGGCGTGAAAGTGGCGGCGGTAGCGAACGAGTTCCTCGACCGGCACGTCGAGCGCAGGGGTCATCATGCCCTCTTCTACCTACTAGAGCGGGGTGTTACCTCTTCTAGTTCGGAGTGAACGTCGCGCGAAATAAATATAGCCCGTTCGCCGGCTCACAAAACGCCGTACCACCCTTGTACTTTGAACTCCTAGCCGAATCGATCGCAGCCTGGTCGAACCATCGTGACCCCGATGGATAGTATATCCATGCATCATCGAGCGTACCGTTACCGTTGACCGCAACTTTCACGACCGCGATCGCGCTCACGCTGCGGAATTGTTCTTCCGCTGGATAGGAGAGGGCGGCGGCCTTTGTAACAGTCGCGGCAGTGAACGGCTGAGAACAGGATTCGGAGCCCGGCACCGTCGTCGGCGATGCAATCGCGATCGAGGCATCGGGCGCAGGCGGCGCTGCAAGATCCGTCCGCGGATTGAGCACCTTCGGGAGCGGCATCGGAGGGAACTTTTGGACTGTCTCGAGCCCGGCTGGCGGCGAACACGCAACGTCGCCCTTTTCGTCCCAGCCGAAGTTTTGATCGCCATCCGATCTCGCGTCGGAAACGAAAAATGAGATGATGGTAACTGGTGTCGGAAACCGGACATAGAGCGGCGCCGACTCATACGCCGACCGCGAAAACGTCACGTACTCGCCCTGGTAGTGGAACTTCCATTCGGTCAGAGCGGTCGACGGAAATTCTACCTTGAACCAACCCGAACTCGTATCGACCAATACCGTCCCCTGAACGCTACGGGCGCCTTCGGCAAGGAGGTCGTAGGAATAAAGCGTGTCTGCGTGTCCCCCGCCGAGCGCGGTGAAGACACCCGCGCTCGCTGGACAATACTCCGTGAGCGCGAGCGCGCGAGCGCCGCAAGCCGCTCCGAGTGCGAGGACACACGCGATGACGATGCAAAGGCGTTTCACCGGCGGTAATAGTCTCCCATCTGCATGCGGTAAAGATAAAAGCCTCGAACCGGCATGCAGAACGAGCGTGCAGGTGAATACGTGGCACGCCGCGCGAATGCCACAACGCCATCGTCAAACACCTTGTATCCCGAACTCACGTATGGCCAGGCGTCGATCACGTCCCCGTGTTCGGAGAGCGCGACGCGCACATACACGACGAACCTGCCCCGCACGCCGATATCGTTTGGATCGACTTCGAGATCCGGGTGCGAGGTCATGGTTGGCGGTGCAAACGGCTTGTCGCAGTCGACGCGCAATATCGGTGGAGCCGCGATCGGCTGCGCGGCGATTCGGAGCGACGACGCGACCGGCGGGGGAAGCGTCACGACGGGTTCGCCGCGCAGATTCGGGCGACGTCCCGGTCGCGGATCGGACGGCGGGTCACAAGCGACCATCCCACGCTTGTCCCAGCCGAAAGCGGGATCATCGACGGCTTGCGCTTGCGCAATGAAGACCGCGAGTACCGACGCGGCGTTGGGGATACCGACATACACCGGAACCGAGCGATACGGGTTGCGCGTGTAGATGACGCCGCCGTCATTCCCCTTGACCGACGTCTGCGCCAACGCGATCGATGTAAAATCCGCCTGATACCAACCAGTGGCCGTCAGCATCAAGAGCGAACCCGAAACGCTGCGCGGACCGTCGGACTCGAGTTGCACGCCGAGATCAGAAGCATCTACGACCTGCGGTGAGCCGGCAAACTCGGCCGGACACAACTCAACCACGTTCGCCTGAGCTCGCGCCGCACACGCTGCGGCGAGCACAACGAAGCAACCGAGAACGAGAAACCAGCGACTCACGATGGCGCAGATTCCGCTGCTCCGCCCGGGGCGCCCTGCGCAAGAGGATTTCCCTTGAGCCACTCGCACTATGGAGGGGCGCGCTCCCCGGACAAACGAAGGCACCGACATGGCAAAAACCGACACGAAGGCCAAGGGGCTGGATCGTCGTGGACTTAGCGACGACCAGCTTCGGCAGCTGCTTCGCAACATGTTCCTGCAGCGGCAACTCGATAACCGCGGCTTCCAGCTCAACCGGCAAGGGAAAGTCCCCTTCGCACTCGGCAGCGAGGGACATGAAGCGTTACAAGCCGGTGCTGCCATGGCCTTCGCGCGCGGCAAAGACATTCTCGCACCCTATTACCGCGATCTCGGCCTGGCGCTCGGTATCGGGCTCAGCCCGTATGAAATCATGCTCTCGATCTTCGCAAGGGCCGCCGATCACAACGGCGGCCGTCAATTTCCCAACCACTATTCATCCAAACGCGCCGGCCTGTTGTCGTTCTCGTCGATTTTGGCGGCGCACATCCCGCACGCGGTCGGCGCCGCTTACGCGCTGCAGTATCGCGGCCAGGGCGGACGCGCCGTGCTGGTCACCTGCGGTGACGGCACGACGAGCGAAGGCGAGTGGCACGAGTCGATGAATTTCTCCGCCGTCCACAAACTGCCGCTGGTGATGCTGGTCGAGAACAACTTTTGGGCAATCTCGACGCCACTGGACCGGCAGATGGCTCAGCCCGAAATTTGGAAACGCGCGGCCGGCTACGGCATGCCGGGCAAGCGCTTCAACGGTTTCGATCCGATCGAGAGCTACGCCGCCGTTCACGAAGCGATGGAGCGCGCACGCTCGGGCGGCGGACCGACGCTGCTCGAAGGCACCTGCTACCGCTTCCTCGCGCACTCGACCGACGACAACGACATGACGTATCGCACGCGCGAAGAGGTCACCGAGCACCGAAAGGACGATCCGGTGCCGCGCTTCGAAGCGTTGCTAGTCGACGCCGGCGTCGTAACCGAAGCCGACGTCGCGACGCTGAAGAAAGAGGTCTTGCGCGAAACGAACGAGGCGACCGACAAGGCCGAGGCGATGCCGTTCCCGGAGCCTTCGGATCTGTATACAAACGTGTACGAAGGAGCGTGGCAACCGTGGCAGTAACCGCCGGATCGAAAGTCCTGAGCAACGTCGAAGCCGTACGCGAAACGTTGTACGAAGCAATGAAGAACGACGAGCGCACGATCATCCTGGGCGAAGACGTCGGCGCGCGCGGAAACGTGTTCCTCATCACCAAGGACTTCGTCAACGAGTTCGGTCCGCAGCGCGTGATCGATACGCCGATCGCCGAAGCCTCGATCGTCGGCATCGCAATTGGCATGGCGATGGAGGGCCTGCGCCCGATCGCCGAGATCCAGTTCGCCGACTTCATCTATCCGGCGTTCAATCAGATCGTGGGCGAGGCGGCCAAGACGCGCTATCGCAGCAACGGCGAATATACCTGTCCGCTGGTGATCCGCACGCCGTACGGCGGCGGCGTGCGCGGGGCGCTCTCGCACTCGGTTTCGATCGAAGCCCTCTTCTACCACGTGCCCGGATTGAAGATCGTTGCGCCGGCGTTCCCCGCCGATATCAAAGGTCTGCTCAACGCAGCCATCGACGATCCCGATCCCGTCCTCTTTCTCGAGCACAAAAAAACCTACCGTCTGGTCAAGGGCGAGGTCCCCGACGGTCATTACACCATTCCGATCGGCAAAGCCAACGTCGTCAAAGAAGGCGCGCAACTCACCGTCGTCTCGTACGGTCTCTACGTGCACTGGGCACTCGATGCGGCAAGCGCGCTCGAAAGTGAAGGGATATCGGTCGAAGTGATCGATCTGCGCTCGATTCGGCCAATGGACAGGGCGACGATTCTGAACAGCGTGGAGAAGACGCGCAAGTTGTTGATCATCCACGAAGACAATAAGTTCGGCGGTATCGGCGCCGAGATTTCGGCGATGGTCGCCGAGGAAGCACTCTTCGCGCTCGATGCTCCCATCCGGCGCCTGTGTGGGCCCGACGTTCCGGCGATGGGATATGCGGAGCCGCTCGAGCACGAGTTCATGTCGTCGCCCGCCAAGATGGCCGACGCGATGCGAGAGATGGTAAGGTTTTAGATGGCAACCACAATTACGATGCCGCAGCTCGGCGAGACCGTCACCGAGGGCACGGTCGCGCAGTGGCTGAAGAAAGTCGGCGACTCCGTCGAGAAATACGAAGCCTTTCTCGAAGTTTCGACCGATAAAGTCAACGCCGAAGTTCCTTCGCCGGTTACCGGTGTCATCAAGGAAGTCTTGGTCAAAGAGGGCGACACCGTGCCGATCGGCACCGCGATCGCGGTGATCGAGGAAGCCGGCGCGGCGGCCGCCCGCGCGCCCGAGTCCGCGTCCGCTCCTCCCGCGACCCACGCCGCGATGGCCAACAGCGTGCAAGAGGATCCGATTCCCGGCTTCAACATTCCGCAGCTCGAAACCGCGGCGGCCAAGCCCGCGAGCGCGCCGCCACAGACCAACGGGCGTTCGGCGCGCGGCGGCAGCGAAGGCGTGATCCCGAGCTCGTACGGAGCGCCCGGCGGACTCGAGCCCGACGCGGCCGGAGAGGACGCGCTGCGTAAAGCCTCACCCGCCGTACGCAAGCTCGCGCGCGAGCATCATATCGACATTCGCACGTTGCGCGGAAGCGGCGCGAACGGGCGCGTCACCGCCGACGACGTGCTCAGCGCGGCGCGGATGGGGCCCTCCGCAGCCGTCGGTCACGCGATCGCAACCGTTCCGGCGCCGGCGTCCGGTACGTCAACCTATGCCGAACCGATTCCAGGCACGCTCGTTCCACTGACTCAAGCACGTCGCATCATCGCCGAACGCATGGTCGAGTCGGTTCAAACGGCGCCCCACGCATGGACGATGGCGTCGATCGACGTTACCGGAGTGTGGAAATGGCGCGCGCGCGAAAAGGACCGCTTCGAGCGCGAGACGGGCTACAAACTCACGTTACTGCCCTTCTTCATCCGTGCGGTCGTTGAATCGCTGGCGGCATACCCGCTGATGAACGCAAAGTTTACCCCTTCGACAAGCTCAGGGCAAGCTGGAATCTACGTCAACAAGGACGTGAACATCGGGATCGCGATCGGACTGCCGGCGACGCTGGTGGTGCCGGTCATCAAGAACGCCGACAAGCTTTCGATCAAGGGTCTGGCACTTGCCGCCGGCACGATGATCGATAAAGCTCGCCGCGGGAAATTGAGCGCGGACGATTTGGCCGGCGGAACCTTTACCGTCAACAACAACGGCACGAACGGATCTTGGGCGTCGGCTCCCATCATAAACGCAGGTCAAGCCGGTATCATCACGATGGAGACGGTCGAAAAGCGCCTGCTCGTGCGCGACGACGATTCGTTCGCGCCGCGATACGTGATGAATTCGTGTCTTTCGCTCGACCACCGCGTGGTCGACGGGTACGTCGCGAGCGGCTTTCTGGCCGACTTGAAAAAACGTCTCGAACGCATGACCGCCGAGGGAGCAACACTATAATGGAAACGACCCACGTTATCGAAGAACTCTTGCGCCTGCCTTCGCCCGCGCCCTTACCGCTTGGCCTTGCCGTCGACGGCAATACGCTGTGGATGGGAAGTCGCGAGACGCATCGCATCTACGGAATCGATATGAAGAAGTGGACCGTCTTCGAGGAATCGCCCGCGCCGGGCGGACCGTTCGGCATGACGATGCTCGGCGACGAGCTGCGGGTCGTAATCGGTCAGAACGAGCGGGACGGAAAGAAGGACCAGGATCGCTACATCTATCGCTTCGTTCCCGGCCACGGATTCAAGAACGATCGCATCGCTTGCCCGGATCTCACCGGCTCGCACGTCGCCTTCGACGGCGATACCCTCTTCCTCTCGCAAGCGCACTATCGCAAGATCCTCGCCCTCGACGGCCAGGGCAACATCCTACGCGAGATTTCACTCGCGCGCACGCCGATCGGCATGACGATCGTCGACGGCTGCTTCTACCTGATTACCGGCGATGAAGAGTTCGAGGATCTCGAATTTTGGAAGCTCGACGCCCGCAGCGAAAAAGAGCACGTGAGCGTCATCGCGTCGATTCCGTTCGATGCCCGCGGGCTCACCTACGACGGAACCCGCTTCTGGACCAGCCACCGCGACAATCACCAGATCGTCGCCTTCGCGCAACCCTAAACGATGAAACAGGCCGGGGCCGTCAAACGTATTCTCCGATATGAAGAAGCCAAGACGGTTTTTGACGATCTACGCGGCATTGACGGCCTTTGCCCTCTTGCCGCTCGGCGGCTGCATCGGCGCGGTTTTCGGCGACGAGGTGAGCGCGGATTATCACACCTCGTTTAACCGGGCTCCGGCTACGATCGAGGTGCACAATCCGGTCGGACAAATCACGATCGACGCTTGGAATAAGCCCGGCGTGCAGATCGATGCGAGCAAACGCGGGAACACCCTCGACGACGTCCACGCCATTACCATCACCGTGACGCACAGCGGATCGACGCTGGTGATCGCCTCCGACCTCGGCAGCAACGCGGGAGGCCGCAAGGTCGACTACACGATTCATGCCCCTGCCGACACCAACCTGAATCTCGACGAAAGCGTTGGTGCGATCAAATCCTCCGGCTTCGCCGCAAACCTCGACGCGTCGACCAGCACGGGCGCGATGGAAGTCTCGATGGCCTCTGCCGGATCCTCACAGCACATCAAGCTCGACGTCAGCGTCGGCGCGATCCGTCTGAACCTACCGCGTAACACTGACGCCGCCGTTACGGCCTCGACGTCGGTCGGCGCGATCAAATCCGATTTTCCGCTTTCGATCACCCGCAGCACGGTCGGTTCGAACGCGCAGGGAACGATCGGCAAGGGAACGGCGTCAATCGACCTCACGATTGCAACGGGCGCTATCGCGATCGACCGCGAATAGCGCGAGCATGGACCGCCCGGAGCTCGGCATCGAAACGCAACTCGTCCACGGCGACCGCAGCGCGGCTGCCGGCGCGGGTGTAACGCCGCCCATCTACCAAACCTCGAGCTTCGCGTTCGGCGACGCCGAATCGATGGCGCAGGCAGCTCGCACGCCGACGTTCGAACGGTTCTATACGCGGTACGGGAATCCCAACCACGGCGCGGTCGAACGCATCCTGGCCTCGATCGAAGGCGGCGAGGCGGCCATGGTCAGCGCGTCGGGTATGGGCGCGATCGCCTCGACGGCGATTGCTCTGACCAGCGCCGGCGATCACGTAATCGCCCAGCGCGTGATCTACGACGGCACGCGGGCGCTGCTGAGCGATATCCTCGGGCGCTACGGCGTCGCGGTGACGTTCGTGCCGCAGGACGACGTGACGGCGTTCGCTGCAGCGATGCGCCCCAACACGCGGCTGATCATGCTGGAATCGCCGAGCAATCCCCTCCTCGGCGTCACCGACGTCGCAGCGGTCGCCGGCATTGCGCACGAAGGCGGCGCATTGGTGAGCATCGACAGCACGATCGCGACGCCGGTCAACACTCGGCCGCTCGACTTCGGCGCCGACATCGTCTTGCACAGTGCGACGAAATATCTCGGCGGTCACTCCGACCTGATCGCGGGCGCCGTCATCTCTTCGCGCGAGCTGATCGCGCGCATCTGGGACGTGCATCATATCTTGGGAGCTTCGCTCGGCCCTTTCGAGGCATGGCTGCTCCTGCGCGGCCTGCGCACGCTCGAGATGCGTGTCGAACGGCACAACGCCAATGCGCTCGCCGTCGCGCGCGCGATGGAATCCCATCCGCGCGTCGTGCGCGTCTATTATCCGGGATTGGAGTCGCATCCCGGACACGCGATCGCCGCACGGCAGATGCGCGGCTTCGGCGGGTTGGTCAGCATCGAGATCGACGGTTCCTTCGACGACGCACGACGTGTGATCGACCGCTTGCAGCTCTTCAACTCGGCGGCGAGCTTGGGCGGAGTCGAGTCGCTGGTCGCGCAGCCGGCGGCAATGTGGCCCGGCTCGAGCAACGCCGAGAATGCGCGCGAAATGGGCATCATTCCCTCGCTCCTGCGCCTCTCGATCGGCGTCGAGCGTCCGCAGGATCTCATCGCCGACCTGCAGCACGCGCTCGAGGGCGCATAAAAAAAGATGAAGCCCTGGGAAGCCGAGATCGACGTCGACGAAGTTCTCGCCCGGCGTCTGATCGGCGCGCAGTTTCCACAACTCGCGCGCGCCTCGATGCGTCGCATCGGCTCGGGTTGGGACAATGCCGCGTATTTGGTCGAAGAGCATCTCGTCTTTCGTTTTCCGCGGCGCACGATCGCGGCGCCGCTGATGACCAAGGAGTTGGCGATCTTGCCGGTGCTTGCGCCGAAGGTCGCGCCCCCGATTCCGCGGCCGGTTTACGCCGGCACACCGAGCGATGAGTATCCCTGGCAGTTCGGGGGATACGAATTGCTGCTCGGCGCCAGTGCGTGTTCGCGCGACCTCTCCGACGATGACCGCCGTCACCTGGCCCACGACCTCGGCGTGTTTCTACGCCGGCTCCACGACGTCGACCCGGGACCGCTGCGCGATCTGGGGCTGGCCGGTGATGACATCGGAAGGCTGGACCCGGCGCGTCTGCAGGTGGATGAACCGCCCCTCGACGGCAAGCCGTGCGTCGTGCACGGCGATCTCTATGCGCGGCATCTGCTGCTCGACCACCATCACCGGCTGTGCGCGGTGATCGATTGGAGCGACGTGCACGAGGGTTTGCCCGCGGTCGACCTCGCAGCCGTGCACATGATGGTTCCCGCGCGCTTCCACGACGACTTCCTCGCGGTCTACGGCGAGGTCGACGAGCGCGCATGGCGGTTCGCACGCTACCGCGCCCGGCATCACGCCGGGTTCGCACTGGAGTACGCGCTCGCACGCGGGGACGCGCGTTTGCAGCAAGCCTGCGAGCTGGCGCGGGAGTATACGACGGCATGATTCGCTCGCTTTTTGCGGCGCTCGCCGTACTCGTTGCACAGACGACCGCCCAGCCTGCTCCCTCGCCCTCGATCACGCCGGATACGCCGGTCTACGTCGGAAACCCGGCGGCGCGCTTCACCGTCGAATCGCGGATCGAGGGTTTCGATCCCGACGGTAACGCACGGTTGTTGCTGATTGCTCGCTTCTTCGACGCGATGAGTCAACCGACGACGATCCTGGCGAACAGCGATTTCGATTGGAGCGCGAACCGCGGTAGGGTGCAATGGCAAAATCGCATGCGCTACGGATCGCCGGCCGCGATCGTACTGGTCGACACCGAGGGTCCCGTGGTCGCGAGGATCCACGCGAATGAGCCCGCGCTCGGCACGGTGACGGTGCGCACCGACACGCGCTCCTGGCCGCAGCCGCGCGTCGTCGCGGCGGCGCTCGGCCCGCACATGGTTCAAATCGGCTGGTTTCCGCGCGCGGTGCAGGCCGTGCGCATCGTACGCGTCGACGGGCGCGACGTGCGCCGCGTGATGGCCACGCTGCCGCCCGGCACGTCGACCTTCCGCGATGCGTCCGTGCGCCCCGGCGGCCACTATCGCTACGTGGTGACACAAGGCGCGCACGTTTCCAAGCTCCCGGCGGTCGCCGTTCCCGCGCCGCTCGTGCCGACCGGCGACGCGTTTGCATCGGGCAAAGGAATGTGGCTGTATTGGTCGGTCAATCCGCTCGACGACAACTATTACGCCAAGCTCGATCCGAGCGCGATCGTCGACCAGGCGGTCAAAGCGCGCTTGCATTACGTCGAATTGCGCACCACGTACGGCGCGCAGTGGCTGATTCCGCCGGCCGCCAAGCCGACGATCGACGCGATCATCGACGGCCTGGCCGCACACGGCATCGTTCCGATCGGCTGGGCCGTCCCGCGTGAGGTGACCTTCGAAGATCTCTCCGCCTCGATGCGAAGTATCGAATATCGAACCGCGAGTGGAACGCCGCTGCGCGGCATCGCGCTCGACCTCGAACGCGGCGATGATTTCATGGGCGGCGATCCCAACGGATTGGACGCGCTCTGGATGTATGAAAAGTATCTACGCGAAGCGGTCGGGCCGCGCTATCTCATCGTCGCTACCGTCGAGGATCCGTTCTTCGAACATCTCGACGAATCGATGTATCCGTTCCGCGAGATCGCGCGCTACGCGAGCGTCCTGCAGCCGATGGCCTATTGGCGCATGATGACGCGGCACGCCGACTTCTCTCCTGCGCTGATCCGCACGATGATGGAGCGCGATTACACCACGCTGCTCGCCGACGCGGGCCGCTCGATTCCGATTTCGATCGGCGGACAGACGACCGCGGTCGGCCGCAACGGATATCCGCCGGCCGATGAGATCACGGCGAGCCTGGAGGCAAGCAAAGCCGCCGGCGCGATCGGAGAATGTTTCTTCGACTGGGACGGCACGCAGCCGTATCAATGGAACGCGATCGCAAACTTCGACTGGTAGCCCGAGGCGCTCAGCGCTCGGCTCTCACTGCGAGCGTCTTCGCGTCGACGACGAATTTTGCTACACGGTTCGGATCGAGAACGGAGACCTTCCAGATTGCGAACGTCGCACGATTCGGACGGTAGTACAGCAACTCGCACCGGCACGCCGGCCCGGTATGAGTAGCCTGCAGGAATGCCCGGACGGCTCGTACGCCCAACTTCGGCATGATCTTGTTGGGCCAATGGACCGTGGCCTTCATGTAGTCCGGCTGACCGTGTACCGTCGGAATCGCGGTTAGAATCGCCATCCGCGAATCGGGTCCGGGTTTCTCGCGCTTCGCAAGCCAAGGGATCCAGCCGATATACTTGCGATCGAGGAGAACGCTGCGGTACCCTCGGGGAGCATACCGCTCGACTGCATCAGCGACCGCACCTGGTCCGCCTTCCACGATGATGCTCCGGAGCATCGGCTCCGTTGCCTCGAGGCTCGCCCGCGGAGATGTCCTCATCATCGAACCCTCGATTTCATCGATTTGCGTTGGTTGAGCTGCTTGTCTACCCGCCACAACGGTCTCCTTTCCCACGGTCCACACATGGAGCGTCGACGCGGGATGAACCATGCTCGTCAGGCCTGAAGGTAAGCCCGTCGTGCCATTCGTGACCGCAACGGAGTCGAAGAGCGAAATGCCAAAGTGGGTGTTCATGCGCGCATTGCCATATATGATGGTGATCGAATTCGGATGATTGAGCGGTGCGTACATGATCCGGTCGATGCGCGTGCCGGACGGCATGCCGACCGGCAACACGACCGGGAATGCTGCCCGATTCACAACGGCGCGGAGGTCCTCCAGCGTCGGATTGTGTTGGATGACGAGCGAGTTCACGGCTATTGCGAATTTGTCGCCGTAGAACCACATGTGCACGCCGTTGTAGAATCGAGCCGCCAGCCCTGTCCCCACACCGATAAGCGATACGCTGACGAGCGCGTACAGTAGCAGCGCGCGCATGCGACCACGCTGCGATCTCTCGCGGGAACGCATCCGCACCAGATCGATCGAGAGTTCCGGAACGCGAATCTGCTCCATCGCCGATTTTCCGGCGGCGCCGAAATCAAAGTGCATGCTGCTTTACCTCTCGGGCTTCGCTGTTGGGATCATCCAGGTAGTTGCCAAGGATCGCCCGCAGCCGTTCGCGCGCGCGGCCCAGACGCGTTCGCACGGTGGCGTGCGGTATACGCAAGATCGAAGCGATCTCATCGCTCTTTAGATCGCGGAAATAGAACAGCACCGTCACGTCCCGAAGCTCGGGCGCCAAACGGGCGAGTGCGCTCCACACGTCGATCGCGGCCGCCGGCTCCTCTCCCCGGAATTCTTCGTATCCGCGAACATCGGCCGGGCGATTCCGCCGGCGTGCTCGGGATGCCTCGCGCATCACGATGCGATACAGCCAGCTTTCGAAAGACTGCGCGCTGCGAAGACCGCGCAGCTTCCGATGGACGATCACGCAGGCTTCTTGAGCGGCGTCCTGCGCGAGATCGCGATCGCCGATCACCGTGAGCGCGAGGCGAAAGCAGCGCGGCCAGATCGCGGCGATGAGGCGTTCTCTCTCGGCTTCACCGCCGCTCATGGCGGCCGACACCATCTCGCCGGGCGCCCAGTGCTCCATCAGGTCCCTCCCTCGGAATCGTTCTATCCTAGAGAGGGCCAGCCGCCCTCAAAATGTTCGCAAATAATTTGCAAGATTGGCGGACTGGTCGACTTCGATGTCGATCTCGCCCTTCGACGAGGTGAGAATCGTCGTAATGCCCGGCCCGTGCCCGGCCATGAACGACCTTCCGTGCGCGACGACGCCGACCGAGATCGCGCCGGTCCGGTAGATACGGCCGTACGAGTTGTCGGCGTCGACGATCGCGACGACGTCGCCCAGCCGCAGATCGCGCAGCCCGTACTTCTTTGCCGACTCATCGTCGAACGTTTGGATGTCGTAATCACCGCGCACCACGGTCGAACGTCCCAAGCCCGAGCCCATCACCGCAGCCGGCGCCATGCGCGCCACACGCACCCGCAGCCGCCCGCCGGCGATTTCCATGCCCATACGCGGCACGAGCTCGGGATCCAAATTGAACACGCGCACGTCGGGAAGATCGAGAAGGCGCATGCCGAGCCCGCACGACCACACGGTGATCCGATCGCCGATCGTCATTCGGCGCATCACCTCGGGGCTGAAATCGACGATCAAATGTTCGACGCCGCCATGTTTACCGGTAACGCGTCCGCGTTCGCCTTTGGCGTCACCCGACGTAACCACGGCCTCGTTTCCGATGCAGGAAAGCACGTTGAGCGTGGTATTCTGGCGCTCGTCCGGATGCTTGACGCTGACCGCCGGTTCGATGTGGTCGGCCATGAAGGCGAAGGCGGAATCGCCGATTCGCACGTTCGGTGTAATGCCCCCGACCGAGGGCACGATAAGCGGCTGCCCCTCGAAACTGACGTCGTAGAGCCCGCTATTGACGAGCATGGGCGCAATCTCGCCGGTAACGGCGCAGACCACCAGCTCCTCGCGATTGATGCGTAAGGTCAACGGACTCGCTCCCCGCGGGCGCGAACCACCCGATCACGTCTTCTCTTATGCAGATCCGAAAGCACTTCCGCTTCGAGGCGGCTCACGTACTTCCGTTCCATCCCGGTAAATGTGCCCGTTTGCACGGACATTCCTATCGCTTAGAGGTCGCCGTACGCGGTCCTTTACAATCGGATGGTCCGGGGCGCGGCATGATCGAGGATTTCGACGTCCTCAAACGCATCGTTCGCAGCGAAGTGATCGACCCGCTCGATCACCAAAATCTCAACGATTTCCTCGAGAATCCGACCGCCGAACGCATCGTCATGTGGATCTGGCGGCGTCTCGAACCAGAGCTGCGCGGACTCGACGAACTCGTGCTTTGGGAGACCGGGACGAGCTGCGCGGTGCTGCGTCGGTCCGATTTCGGACCGGGAGAATAGCGTCGCGTGCTGCAGCTCTCCGAGATTTTCTACAGCATCCAAGGAGAAGGGACCTGGAGCGGTACGCCGGCGGTGTTCGTGCGTCTCGCCGGATGCAACCTCGCCTGCGATTTTTGCGACACCGATTACTCGCTGAAATTCTTGGCCGGCGTCGACGAGGTGATCGCGATGGTTCGCGACGCCGGCGGGGAGTGCCCGATGGTGATCCTCACCGGCGGTGAGCCGCTCGCGCAAGCCGATGTCCCCGCGCTGATCGAGGCGCTGCGGCGCGACGGTCGGCGCGTGCACATCGAGTCGAACGGCACGATCTTCACCGAATTACCGAGCGACGTCTGGCTCTGCGTCTCCCCGAAGGAGCGCGTCGATCCGCGCATGGCGGTGCGCGCCGACGAAGCCAAGCTCATCGTCGACGAGCGCGTTCCCGAAGAGCATCTCGCGCTCTTCGCCGATAAGCCCGTTATTTTGCTCCAGCCCGAAGGCAACAAACGCAAGAACATCGAGCTCGCGCTCGAATACGCCAAATCGCATCCGAAGCGCTTTCGTCTCTCTCTCCAAACGCATAAGATGATCGGGGTACGATGATTCTATTGGTCAGCGCGACCGCGCAAGAACTTGACTGGCTGGGACCCCGCGCCGGCGTTGAAACCCTGACCTGCGGTATCGGGCCGGTCGACGCGGCGGCGCGCGTTGCGCGCGCACTCGCGGAGCAGCAGTACGACATGCTCGTCAACGCCGGCATCGCCGGTGCCTTCGCCGGCGTGGCACACGTCGGCGACGGCGTCGTCGTGGGCGAGGAGTTGTACGAGTTGCAACTGGAAAGCGGTGCGCCGCTGGTGCTGCCGTTTGGCAACCTCCTCGCGGAACGCATACCATCGGACGCGCCGCTCATCGAGGCGATCAGCGGACTCGGCTTTCCGCTGGTGCGCGGCATCACCGTCTCGCAAGTCACCACCACCGACGCGACGGCACAGCGTTTGCGGGCGCGCGGCGCAGAAATCGAATCGATGGAAGGCTTCGCCGTTCTGCGGGCTGCGCAACTTGCGGGAATTCCGGCGATCGAGGTTCGAGGCATCTCAAACATCGTAGGCGATCGGTCCAAGGGTGAATGGGACTTCGAAGCCGGCCTCGCCGGCCTGCGCCGCGTGCTCAACGCCACTCTCGATCTCCTCCATACCGCACCGGCGCATGCAGAGTAGCGGAATACGCACGCACACGCTGGCCTACTCACCGTGTCCGAACGACACGTACATTTTTGCTGCGCTCACCAATGGGTTGTTGGAGAACGCGCCGCCGGTGCGCGTGCATTTTGCCGACATCGAGGAACTCAACGCGGCGGCCGCTCGCGCCGAACACGAACTGACCAAAGTGAGTTACGGCGCGATTCCCTATCTCATGCGCAACTATCGCATCCTGCGCGCGGGAGGCGCACTCGGACGCGGATGTGGACCGCTCGTCGTGACGCGTCCCGGCGTCGCAAGCTCGCTCGAGGCCGTGCGCGGGCTTCGCGTGGCCATCCCCGGCGAGCGCACCACGGCGT
The DNA here is from genome assembly GCA_035502855.1 of Candidatus Baltobacteraceae bacterium. Taxonomy (NCBI): domain Bacteria; kingdom Bacillati; phylum Vulcanimicrobiota; class Vulcanimicrobiia; order Vulcanimicrobiales; family Vulcanimicrobiaceae; species Vulcanimicrobiaceae bacterium. Next base: position 74,138 of record DATJTX010000031.1, on the reverse strand, counting down.
TCGTGCTGCTGCGGCTCGCGCTGGGCACGCGCCCTCGTACCACGCAGATGCGCTTCGATCACATCATTCCGGCAGTCGCGCGCGGCGACGTCGATGCGGGTCTCATCATTCATGAATCCCGCTTCACCTACGCGCAGGCCGGTCTGGTGAGCGTTGCCGATCTCGGCGCATGGTGGGAGGCGGCAACCGGAATGCCGATTCCGCTGGGCGCGATCCTCGCGCGTAACGACTTGGGCGAGGAGCGCATGCGTGCTATCGACGAGGCGATCCGCGCGAGCCTGCGATTTGCGCGGACGAACGAAGCGGCCATCATGCCGTTCGTACGCGCGCACGCTTTTGAAATGAGCGAATCGGTGATGCGTAAACACATCGGCCTCTACGTGAACGAGTACAGCGACGATCTCGCAGACGACGGCATCGCCGCCGTAGGAGAGCTCTTCGCCCGAGCGCGTGCGGCGGGAATTCTGGAGTCCGATGCGGCGCCGATCTTTTCTCGCTAGCTTGGGTGCGCTGTGCGCGATTCCCGGCGGGCTGCGCGCCGCACCGCTGCCGGCCGCGAACGTCACGCTCGGCGATGAGGTGTTCCTTTCGCAAGCCTGGCGCGAGCTGGGGTCGCGGCGCGTCGGCGTCATCACCAACCAGACCGGCGTTACGTCGCGCTTGCAATCGCTGGTCGACGCGATCCGCCGCAATCCGGCAATTCACCTCACCGCGATCTACGCGCCCGAGCACGGCTTTCGCGGCGACCGCACGGCCGGCGCCTACGTGCCGTCATACGTCGACCCGGCGACCAGGCTGCCGGTCTATAGTCTCTACGGCCCCACGCGTCACCCCAGCGAAGCGATGCTCCGCGACGTCGACGTGCTGCTCTTCGACATCCAGGACGTCGGTTCGCGCGCGTATACCTTCATCTCCACGATGGCGTACGCGATGCAGAGCGCAGCCGCGCAGGATAAAGAATTCTGGGTGCTCGACCGTCCCAATCCGGTCGGCGGCGCGATCGTCGAAGGCCCCGTGCTCGAACCCGACGAGGAATCGTTCATCGGGCTCTATCCGATCGCGATGCGCCACGGCATGACCGTCGGCGAGCTGGCGCGCCTTTTCAACGAACGCTTCGGCATCGGCGCAAAGCTGCGGGTGATTGCGATGCGCGGGTACGGCCGCTCGATGACCTGGCCCGACACCGGGCTGCAATGGATCCAGAGTTCGCCGAACATTCCGACCTGGCAAACGACGTTCGTGTACTTGTGCACCGGCCTGATCGACAACGCCGGCGTCAACGGCGGCGTCGGCACGACCAAGCCTTTCTTCTACGCCGGCGCGTACGAACTCGACCGTGATGCGCTCGCGGAGTACTTGAATGCGCGCGACTTACCCGGCGTGTATTTCCGCGCAGCATCGTGGTCGCCGATCGCCGGGTTTTGGAAAGACAAAGAACTGAGCGGGGTCGAGCTGGTGGTCTTCGATCCGCGCACGTTTCAGGCGGTGCGCAGCGCGGTGGAACTGCTCTGCGCCGTTCGCGAGACCGCCCCGCACGCGATCGATATCCGCCAGCCGGCAGCGCTCGATCGCGATTGGGGCACGAGTTCGCTGCGCACGGGTCTCACGAGCGGCAAGAGCGCCCAGGACATCATCGGCGAATGGATTCCGCGTCTCGACGAATTCCGTACCGTCCGCGCGAAATATCTTCTGTATTAGCCGCGCGATGCGGCTAAGGGCTAAGCCGCGCCGGGCAGCTCGTCGACGCGGCTGATGATCGTAAGCGCTTGCGCAAGCGGGATCGCGCGCAGCGCGGTCTGAATGCGCTCCTCCAGCGCGACGCAGGTAACGCGAGCTTCCAGCTCCGATGCGCGGCGCAGCAGCCCCTGCAGCGCCGCGATCGTTGCTTCCTCGAGATTGGGGAACGTGTCCATGACGATGACGATGTTGCGCCGGCCCAACGCCACGAAACGCTCGATCTGCGAGAGCAGCACCGCTTCCAACGGTTCGCTCCCGCGTGCATGACCCGTGATGAACGCGAGGTTATGCTGTGTCATCGTGCTCTGATCGTACGATGACCACGCCCTGTGCGGCATTAGCCACCCGGTAAAGCGTCGGGGGTCTGGACTATACAAGAGCCGCGCCCATGTCGTATAGTTGGGCATGGCTGGAACGCTCCTCGACTCCCGTCATGACTCCGACGCCTGCGGCGTGGGGTTCGTCGCGGCGCTCGACGCCCGTCCAAGCCGTGAAGTGCTCGACCGCGCGCTGGTGGCGTTGACCCGCCTGGGGCACCGCGGCGCCGTGGCCTCCGACGGACGTAGCAGCGACGGAGTCGGAATCCTAACCCAGCTTCCACACAGCTTCTTCGGCGGCGCCGATGCGGTTGCGATGCTGTTCCTCACCCCGGCGCATGCCGACGAGGAAGCCGCGACCTTTGCGCGACTTACGACCGAGCATGGGTTCGTAAGCATTACCTGGCGCGACGTACCGATCGATACGTCGCTCCTCGGCCCCAAAGCTCGAGATGGACTCCCCACGATACGGCAGGCGCTGCTAAGAACGGCAGCATCCGCGGGGCACACCTCCAGCAACGGCGCCGACGAAATCGAGCGCCGTTGTTCGTTATTGCGCAAGGCTTTCGAGCGCGAATGCGGCGCGTACGTCTGCTCGCTCTCGAGCCAGACCATCGTCTACAAGGCGCTCTGTTCGAGTTACGATCTGGCCGGCTTCTACCCCGACCTCGCCGATCCGGCGTTCACGTGCGCCTTCGCGGTTTTTCACCAGCGCTATGCGACCAACGTGCTGCCGCGCTGGTCGCTCGCACAGCCGTTCCGGCTGCTCGCGCACAACGGCGAGATCAACACGATTTGGGGCAATCGTGCGCGGATGGATGCGCGGCGCGCCTCGCTCCCTTCGGCGTTCGAGCCGCTGCTCACACCGGGCGTCTCGGACTCGGCGAATCTCGACGAGGTCGCGGAATTGCTCGCCCGTCACGGACGCACGGTGTGCGAGTCGCTGCGGATGCTGATGCCGCCGGTCGCCGACCGCAACGAATCGCTCTTCCATCGCTATCACGCCGACGTGATCGAAGCATGGGACGGCCCGGCGGCCGTCGCCTTCGCCGACGGACGCTTCGTCGGTGCGGCACTCGATCGCAACGGCCTGCGACCGTGCCGGTATACGATCGACGACCGCCTGATCGTCGCCGGTTCGGAGGTCGGAATCGCCGATCTCGATCCCGAGCGCATCGTGCACAGCGGACGGCTGGGACCCGGCGAGATGATCGCGTTCGACGTTTACAACGCCCGCGTGCTCTTCGATGCGGAGCTGACGCGTGCGTTCGAGGACGACACGCCCTATCGCGAGCTGATCGACGACGAACGGCTCGAACCCGTACCGGCGCGGACGCTCTCGCCCGAGCAGCTCGTGGAACTGCAGCATCGCTTCAATTACTCGCGCGAGGACGTGAAGATGATCCTCGAGCCGATGGCCGCCGATGCGAAGGAGCCGCTCTGGTCGATGGGCGACGATACGCCGCTCGCGCCGCTCGGCCGCGCGCCGCGCCCGATCTACAACTACTTCCGGCAGCGCTTCTCGCAGGTGACGAATCCGCCGATCGACTCGCTGCGCGAAGCCTGCGTGTTCTCGCTGCGCACGCGTCTGGGACCGTGGCCGCACCTGCTCGACAAGCACGCTCCGCTGCCGGGGCTCGTGCTGGAATCGCCGGTGCTCTCGCTCGGGCAGATCGCGGCGCTGCACGGGCTCGACCGCATCGCTTGTGTCCTCGAAGCCGACGAAACGCTCGAAGCCGCCATCGATCGAGTCTGCATCGAAGCGGTGGAGCTGGTGCGTCGCTCGGACGCGAAACTGTTGCTCCTCTCCGATCGCATGGCGACGCCCGAGAAGCCGGCGATTCCGATGGCGCTCGCACTGGGTGCGGTGCACCGCGCGCTCGTCGAATGGGGCGTGCGTACGCGCACCGGGCTCGCGGTCGAAGCCGGAGATTGCCGCGACGTGCATCACGTCGCCGTCTTGATCGGCTACGGCGCAGGCGCGGTCTGTCCGTGGCTTGCGCTTGAAACGGTGCGCGCCGTCGCGGGCGAGGAGGGAGAGATGCGCGCGATCGCCGCGCTCGATCTGGGCATTTCGAAGATCATGTCGAAGTGCGGCATCTCGATCGTCGACAGCTACCGCGGCGCGCAGCTCTTCGACATCATCGGCTTGCACGAATCGATCGCGGAACGCTGCTTCGGCGCGTCCTCCCCGCTCTCGGGGCGCACCTTCGCGCAGATCGAGCAGCAGGTGCGTGAGACCTGGAGTCACGGTGACGGCGAGTTGCCCGACTACGGCTGGATTCGTTTCCGCCGCGGCGAGCGCGCGGAAATCCATAGCTGGCAGCCGCAAACGATTCGCGCCCTTCAGCACGCCGCCGGCGTTGCGCGCGGCGCTGCCGTCGCCGATCTTCCGGCCGCCTGGACCGCATACACCGAAGCGGTCGCGGAACGCGGCGTGCACGAGCTGCGCGACCTGGTGACGCTGCGCCCCGCCGGCGCGACGGTCGCGATCGGCGAGGTCGAAAGCGTCGAAGCGATCGTGCGCCGCTTCGTTGCCAGTGCAATGTCGCTCGGAAGCCTGGGGCCCGAGGCGCATCGCACGATCGCGCAAGCGATGAACGAACTCGGAGCGCGCTCGAACACCGGCGAGGGCGGCGAGGACGCGCCGTACGAGAACAAAATCAAACAGGTTGCGTCGGCGCGCTTCGGCGTGACCGCGGCGTATCTCGCGCGCGCCGAAGAACTCGAAATCAAGATCGCGCAGGGTGCCAAACCCGGTGAAGGCGGCCAGATTCCCGGCCACAAGGTCACGGCGTTGATCGCGCGCCTGCGCCACGCGCAGCCGGGCGTCGGCTTGATCAGCCCGCCGCCGCATCACGATATCTATTCGATCGAAGATCTCGCACAATTGATTTGGGATCTGAAGTGCGTGAACCCGAGCGCGGCAGTGGGCGTGAAGCTGGTCTCCGAACTCGGTGTCGGCACCGTTGCCGCCGGCGTAGCCAAAGCGTATGCGGATTTCATCACGATCGCCGGCTATGCGGGCGGCACCGGCGCCTCGCCCCTCTCCTCGATCAAGTACGCGGGCAATCCCTGGGAGCTCGGTCTGGCGGAAGCCCAGCAGGTGCTGATGCACCATGGGCTGCGCGGACGAGTGCGATTGCGAACCGACGGCGGCATTGCGACCGCACGTGACGTGGTCATCGCGGCGCTGCTCGGCGCCGACGAGTTCGCGTTCGGCACCGCGGTGCTCGTCTCACTCGGCTGCGATATGGCCCGTCAGTGTCACCTGAACACGTGCCCCGCCGGAATCGCGACGCAAAACCCGGACTTGCGCGCAAAGTTCCGCGGCAAACCCGAGCACGTCGTGCGCTTCTTCACCAACCTCGCCCAAGACGTGCGCGCGCTGCTCGCCTCACTGGGCTTGCGCAGCATCGACGAGGCGATCGGACGCGTCGACCTGATCGATCAGGTGCGTGACGACGGCGGCCTCGATCTGCACGCGATGCTTGCCCGCACCGGTGACGGGCCGATTCGCCATCAGGGCGGACGCAATGACCGGCCGGTCGACCGGGTTCCGCTCGATCGCGCCTGGATCGAGCCGGCGCTCGCCGCAGCGCGCGCGGGAACGCCGTATCATCGCAGCGAGCGCGTGAGCAACGCCGATCGCACCCTGGGTGCTCGCCTGGCGGGCCGGCTCGCGCTCGAACCGTTGCCGCGCACGCCGGATCTGCGCTTCGCGCTGCACGGCACGGCGGGTCAATCCTTCGGCGCGTTCGCAACCGAAGGCATGCGGCTCGAGCTCGACGGTACCGCGAACGATTACGTCGGCAAGGGGTTGTGCGGCGGCGTGATCGTGTTGCGTGCGACCGGCGCGATCGGCCGTGCCGCTCAGCCGCAGGTCATTCTCGGCAACGTCGCACTCTACGGCGCGACCGGCGGCGCGCTCTATGCCGCGGGAACCGCGGGCGAACGTTTCGGCGTGCGCAATTCCGGCGCGATCGCGGTGGTGGAAGGCGTCGGCCAGCACGCGTGTGAGTATATGACCGGCGGAACGGTGCTGGTACTCGGCAGGGCGGGAAGCAATTTCGGCGCCGGCATGACCGGCGGCGTCGCCTACGTGTACGATGCCGACGGATCGTTCGTGCGCGAGCGCCGCTACAACGCCGACTCCGTCGAGTGCATGGCGCTCGATCCTGCATCCGAGGACGCACGCACCGTGCGTGAATTGCTCGAGGGCCATGCCGACGCAACGCACAGTCCGCGTTCGAATCGATTGCTCGATCAGTGGGGCGAAATAGTGGGGTCGATCGTTGCGATCAAGCCGATTTGACCCACTTGTCATCCCGAGCGTAGCGCCGCAGGCGCGGAGCCGAGGCCGCCGCAATCGGGACGAAGGCTTAGCCGACGCCGCCGCACGGACATCGAGGCGTGATGCAGTGAATTTGCTTAGGTGTAGGAGTCGGACTTGGGCTTGGCGTCGGAGTCGGGGTCGGGCTTGGAGAAGGCGTAGGCTAACGGTCGTCACCGCCCATTCGTAGTAGTCCTGCGTCGTATCTGGAACGTAGGTGGATGCAGCAGATCGCCGCGATCTGTCCGACGAACTAACTGCGGAGTAGGCCGAAGCGCGAGCAGAGTGGCAGGTCGTAGATTCGCGCCTTTCGTAGCGCGCAGCCTAGGTAACGCTGCGGCGCCGCCGAGGTTCCGTCGAGCCGAACCACGTAACGCGAGGGGTCCGAGCAGTCACTCGGTCTTGGGACTTTTGGCCCGCTTGCTAATTTCGAGATGCTTGGCATAAGATTAGGCCCTGCGGACCAATAGTCTCACCCTTCCGGTGTGGGGAGTTCTATGCTTCGTCTAACGCTCGCGTTCTTGCGCATCTTAAGTGTCGCCCTTGGCGGCCTCTTTCTTTCTTGTACTGCGTGCGCCGACGGCGTTGCGATCTCTGGAAAGCGCGTCGCTCGGCTCATGCGGGAACGCGGAATTTTCGGCGCTTCTCGCCGGAAATCGACTGTGACAACGATTCGCAGTCGCGATGCCAGGCCAGCGCCAGATCTGGTCGACCGTAATTTTCGCACGGATCGCCCCGACCAGCTCTGGGTTGCCGATATCACGTACATTCCGACCTGGGGCGGCTTCCTATATCTCGCCGTGGTACTCGATGCTTGCAGTCGCCGCGTCGTCGGTTGGGCGATGGCGAACCATTTGCGGACGGAGCTCGTTCTTGAAGCCCTTAACATGGCGATCTATCGCCGACACCCTGATAACGTTATCCATCATTCCGATCAAGGTTGCCAGTACACCTCTATCGCGTTTGGCGCTCGCTGCCGCGAGGCCGGTGTGCGACCCTCGATGGGTTCGGTCGGAGATGCCTACGATAATGCAATGTGCGAAAGCTTCAATGCTACGCTCGAATGCGAATTGCTCGTGCAGCATAGCTTCAAAACGCAGTGTGAGGCGTCGCTCGCGATCTTTGACTTCATCGAGGGTTGGTACAACCCGCACCGACGGCATTCAGCCCTCGGCTATCTCTCACCCAACAACTTTGAGCGGCGCATGAGTCAGGCCGCCTGATGTCCAAATCGCAATCCTCCGCGAAAGCGGGTCAACTCCACCCGATAGCGCCGGGCGCTTCGCCCTATTGCGGAAATCTCGTCCGAAGGCAAAGTCACTGGAACGAGTTCCGACAGCTCGCTTTGCGGCGATTCGTTCAAGCTCCACAACAGTGGGCTATGGAGAAGGTCCGATGAAAAGATTTGCCCCCGCACTAGATATCGCGCTCGCGTGTGCGCTCGTCGCATGCGCCGGTCATCACAGTCTCGCGCCTGGGCTCGCAACCGGCGACGCAGATTCGTCAGCGGCAGCCTTACGAAATGGTTCGAATTTTTTGGTAGACAGTATCCAGAACCCCAGCACGCTCTCGCCCGACGGTACGCGCCTTTTCTCGCCCCATATGGCGGGCACCAAGTTACTCTTGTCCATTTTTCTTAAGACATCGACCGGATACGTAAATCAGAGGGAATACTCGACACCACTCGGCCCGCTTACGATTTCCGAACAAAAAAGCGCAAAAGCGCCGCTGTCGCCCGTGCCTTCTCCGGCGGCAACAAATCAGACGAACGCAGTCATTCAGCAGGGCACGACGAACATAGGCGGCGCGTATTTTATCGTTGCGGCGTCGGCTAACAACTGGCTCGTGCAATTGACGATCGGGGGGACGATCATCGTTGCGCGCGTGCCAGCTGGGACCCCCCTATCTGTAATCGACGCTTTTTTGAACTCCGTCTCTTAGGCGAGGTAGTCTCGTGCGCAAGCAGCTGTTGATTTTCGGAGCCTTCACTGTCGCGGCTTTAGTTCTATGGGGGTGCACCCTCTTTGGCGGCTCAATTGGCCAATCCCCCGGCTCGTTTTCCTACTACGACGAGGTCGCCTTTGCCTCGAATAGCCAAATTCCATTTTGCCTCTCGACAGATTTCGCGTGTTATTACCAAGTCGCTAACGACTTCGGAATACCACTGATGGACAACTCTAGCTGGCACTTAGGTTACGGTGATACCGATGGCGACTACGAGGGGAACGTCACGTATACAAATGCCAGCACAATTCTCGGCGACACGTCGAACCTCGTTTATATAAGCACACACGGCAACTCATACGTGCCATACAATGGTCAAGCGTACCTTTGTCTCTACGCGTGCGATGGCGAAACTTCCGGTAGCAACATAGCCATCACTACCGATCTAAATGCAGCGGGCGGCGTGATCCCAAACTCCTGGGGAGGCCCGAACTGGCTGATCATCGATTCCTGCCTGGTTGTCAACCAGAATGTCGGCTGGGAGTCGAAATTTGGCGGGAACCTTCACGGGATCCTAGGCTTTTCTGGCGAGGTTAATACGGTCGGCGATGGTACCAGCGCTGTCGGACAAAGCGGGCTCGAAACGTTGGTCAACGACATCGGCAGCTACCAGCCAGCGATCAAGGATTGGGAGGACGCAGTGGGCACGGCCGACCAAACACCATACATCGGGATGCTCGTACCGCAAGCGAATGCCAGCGCCGCGATCGAATTAAGTGGAGGTGCAAATTTCGGCGTTAACGGAGCGACAAACCCACTGTTCTACGAGGCAGTCGGGGGTGGCGTCAGTACGGTTCAAACCTCCGGAACCGCAGTTGATGGCACAGAATATACGCTTGTTCCGGAAGCTGTGAACGAATCGCAATGGCTGAGCGCCTACGGCGATCCCACGGGTACGATGACCTATCCGTCCGCAAATGAACACGTATATAAAACATCAACAGCTGTCGTAAGGCATTACGTGGCCAGTGGAGGAGTGGTAGCGTTGACGCCTGCCTCCGGCACTGCCGGTGCGGTGAGCGAGAGCCAGGCTTTGCAATACGCGGAGACCTGGATCGCGAACAACGGAGGCATGCCGTCGGACGCCGTCCTCTCCTACGGTGGGGAAATCAGCAACCCCAATCCCGGTATCATCACGCAAGGCTATCCGTATCAGGTTGTTATTCCTATTTCAGGTGTCCCGGCGTATGCAGCGTATAACAACGTTCGTGCGTGGGTTTTTATCTGGCGCCATGCGAGCGATATTATTGACGGCGATAAGATAGAGGTGATGGTAGATGATGCCGGCTCGTGGACGTTCTATGGCAACCAAATTGTCAAGTACTATAACCAGCCCTGGATATCAAGCCCCAGCGTCCGGCTGTACTCGCGTGTGTGGCGCACACTTGGGGGAAGCCCAGGCAAAGCTTCGATGATTTCACTTCCCGCGACTTTTGAAAGCGACCCATCGGCGCCAGCCACGACAACCGGGTATTGCGCTCCGGATATGGCAAGCACCTCAACGACCGCCATTCCGTGTCAGCAGTACACGTCGGGCAGTGGTCTTATGTGGTATTATGTCAGCCTGGTGACCGGCGAACTGCTCGGATCGCACTAACGCATCAGAATCAAGATCCGCGAATACCGTTGCACTCCGCCCCGCGAACGGCGAAAATAGTAGTGGCCTTTGCTGCCTTTGCGCTGGCTGAATTTGGGCAGCGATCGCCCGCGGGACCGTTCGATGGATGCAGCGACAGGATCTGGGAGGTGACCCGCTAGTGAACACCCTGAAGAACTCCGCAGCAGACGAGTGGCGGCTTCGACAATGACTATTATGGCGTTGTGGCTCAGTATGCGCGCGCATCGAGAATCGTCAACTTCCACGGAATTTGTCAGGGACCCTGAAAAGGTCGTCTCGTTGTGATCCGCGCTAGGCCATCGAACCCAAGCGAAGACAGATACGACGTCTCCCCCGAACCGAAATACTTTTGTAATCCGCGAGGTGGCCCGGGCGTGCGCTGCCTCAAAGTCGCGCGCATGGAGTATCGACTGTACTTCTCGATCGTGCGCCGCACGCTGCTGGCAGTGCTGCTGTGCGCGGCGGGCTGCGCGGCGCACCACGGCGGTTCCGATCCCCCGCCGCTTCTCGTGGTAGGCATCACAACGGCCCATCACGGCGCGTGTCGACCAGGTTCCCGGCAAATCTTCGGCTCACGAGCCGCGCGGTTGTTTTCCCAGCCGATACCTTACCGCGCGTACAAGTGCATGTCGCGCACGGAGGCAGACCTATTGCGAACCGGGTGCGGTGGGCACCAATTTGGGAAGAATATCGTCTTCGTCACGCTGGGCCACGCTCGCTCGGTACAGTTCGTACAAGACGGCATCGTGTCCGACGCTCACGTTCGGACGTTCGGTGAAGCGTGGGACGACAAGCGTCACCGTGCGACGATGTTTTTCGCTGTACTCGCCTTTCCGCACGCTCCGCCGCCGCTGGGAGTGCGCCGGTTCATCCATCGAGGCCCCCCGCTATACGGCGAGTTCAGCATCGCTGACGATCCCCTTGGCATCGCCGGCGGCGAATGCCCCACCGCGACGTAAGGCTTTAAGCCACTGCGATTTGGCGTGCCAGAGTGCAAAGCAGCATGGAGATACAGGCAAAGCGCATCGGAAGTTCTCCCTTCGGAACGACCCTAACTAGGGCGTTCGGCTATTACCAGTAGTCTGCGCCGAGGGTTGAGGGGCCGGGAATTGCAACGTTCGTTGGGCCGCTTGCGAGCTGAATCAAGAACGACCCATCAAACGATCCATTGTTGTATTGGGTGGCCTTCCGTTCGACGAGCGCATTTCCGTAGAGATAATCCGTGTAGTCGCGCTCAATGGCTCCATATTTCCACACGCCCGTCACGGTCGAGACGACAAAGCTCCCGGCAGGAACGCCGATCACCAACGTTCCGGCCTGTGCCGTCGTCACGAGAGACCAGTCGAGCGTACCGCCTGGCGAACCGCAAAAGTAATACTCGGCCGTACCCTGGACAATGGAATGGGCGTGGGAGAAATCGGCGGCAGCGCTGAGAATGGTCTCACTGCGGGGAGGCGATGCACATGGCATCGGAGGCGATAACGCGTTGGCTGCTGCCTTCTCGTCAAATCCGTCGCTCCAAATGGAATATACGACGATCATGTCCGATGAAATCGGATCAATCTCTTGCGTTTCGTCGTAGACCGAGCCCCTATATGTCGCGGGACCAAGGTATTCTAGAGATATGACTCCGCTTGTCGGAAGGGGCCACCGAGACGGCTCCACGATGCTGTCGACATACGTCCAGACCATCCCGGAGGACGGCGTCGAGAGTGGTCGGGGATCATTGAAAATTGGAACGCCACCCGCCTGCGGCGTTGCGGAGTCACCAGTTCCACACCCCAGTAAGCTAGCCATCGCCGCGACTGCCGCAGCCACTGCTAATGCGCCGCCCCGGGTAAGCGCAGGTCTGCCCACGCTTCTATCCTACAACCAAAAATATAGCCGTAAATGGGCCATGTAGATCACCCGACGAATTCTCTCGCTAAAAGCGCTGCCGCTCCCCATCGACCTCGGTGCCGCGGCCTACGTTTGCGAAGGCAAAACAACTTATTTCATGGCTTCGGCGCGCAAACGAATTTGGTGCAGCTGCCAAAGGTGAATGAAGCGCTGCAACTCTTCTTGCGTTTCGGGATCGATCTCGGTGAACTTCGTGCCGTGTGCCAGCGTTTTCGTCGCCGGGATGTAGAAGGTCGAGAGCACGGTGGCGCTCATGCGCATCGGCGAGAATGGGTTCGGCTGTGATTTGACCGTTTCCGGACGCAGCCCGAACGGCGTCTGTTTGAAAACTTCCTTTTCGATCGAAAGTTCGCTGATGAACTCGTCCGGCAGACGGAAGTCCAAATCGAGCACCGAGCCTTTGAGGAAATCTTCGTCGGTCGAGAGACGCAAGCCGCCGGCTGAAAGATCGTTCGCACGTCCGTGGCGCCTGCCCGGCCGGTCGCGTAACGTGTAGAGCACGTCGAATTCGACGGGCATACGAAATGACGACCGCTTCTGCGATGTCGTGGCTTTGCTCTTGCCCTCGCCCTTGGGCGCATCGGCAGGCTTGCGCCGGAAAAAGAACACGGCAGTTGGGCGTTGTCGCGGGCAGGCCTCGCTTCCTGCTCACCCAAAGACCACCGCGGGATGCTTCTCCACGATCGCTTGGCCGACGCGCTGGGTGCGGATGCCGTAAAAACTGCGCCCGAGGACTTGCGTGTTTACGCTTTCGATGCCTACACGGAGGGACGGCTGCCCGCAGCGGTCGTGCTTCCCGCAAGCACGCGTGAAGTGAGCGCGGTCGTAAAGATTGCGCGCGACTGCGGCGAACCGATCGTGCCGCGCGGCGCCGGCACGGGACTATGCGGCGGCGCCGTTCCGATCGACGGCGGCATCGTGCTCTCGTTCGCGCGGATGAATCGCATCCTCGACTATCAGCCCGCCCGCCGGCGTGCACGCGTGCAACCGGGTTTGATCAATCTCGATCTGTCGCGGGCGAGCGCAAGCGACGGCCTGTTCTACGCTCCGGACCCCTCGTCACAACGTATCGCGACGATCGGCGGCAACATCGCCACCAACGCGGGCGGCCCTCATTGTCTTTCATACGGCACGACCGTCAACCACGTGATCGCCCTCGAGATCGTCGACGACCGGGGCGAAGTCTTCACGACCGACATCGACCGTCCCGGCTACGATTTGACCGCTGCACTGGTCGGCAGCGAAGGGACGCTCGGGCTCGTCACCTCCGCGTGGGTACGCCTCGCGCGCATGCCCGAGGCCGTGCGCGTCTGGCTGGCCACGTTCTCCAACGTCGAAGCCGCCTCCGATGCGGTCTCGTCGATCATTGCGGCGGGTATCGTCCCGACCGCGCTCGAGATGATGGACGCGGTCGCGACACGCGCGGTCGAAGCCGCTTTCAAGGCCGGGTACCCAACCGACGCGGGAGCCGTCCTCTTGATCGAACACGCCGGCCTGAACGACGACATGGATACCTACGAATCGGAGATCGCGCACATCGTGCGCGAGCACGGCGCAAATTCATGGCGGGCGGCGCGCTCGCAAAGCGAACGCGATGCGCTCTGGGCGGGACGCAAAGGTGCGGCCGGCGCGATGGGCCGACTGGCTCCGAACTATTATCTGCAGGACGTCTGCGTCCGCCGCAGCACGTTGCCGAAGGCGCTGCACGCGGTCGAAACGATCGCCGGCGAAAACGGGCTCGTCGTCGCGAACGTTTTTCACGCCGGCGACGGCAATCTGCATCCGCTGCTCTGCTACGACAAACGCGATCGCAAACAGGTAGCCGCGGTGATCGAATCGGGCAATCAAATCCTGCAGATGGCGGTCGACCTCGGCGGCACGGTCTCGGGCGAGCACGGCATCGGCTACGAAAAACGCGAAGCGATGACCGCCGTATATTCGAGCGCGGACCTGGCGGCGATGGCCCGCGTGCGCGAAGTTTTCGACCCGGCACGGATCTTCAATCCCGAGAAAATCTTTCCGGCCGGGACGCGCTGCCCCGAGGTTGCGTCGGTCGCATGACCGCGCAATCGATCGCCGAGACGCTCGGCGCGTGCACGCGGGAGGGGCGCAGCGTCCTCGTCTGCGGGGGCAATACGCTGCGCGGCATGGGGCGCCCACCGCTACGTGCCGACGTCACGCTTTCGACGCTCGACTTGAACGCGATCGTCGAGGACGCACCGCACGATCTAACGATCGCCGCGCAAAGCGGCGTCACGCTGCGCACGCTCGCGACGACGCTGAGCAAACACGGCACGCACGTTCCTTTCGACGCGCCGCAGCCTGCCGATGCGACCGTTGGAGGAACGCTTGCCGCCGGCTGGCTTGGCCCGCGCCGTCACCTCTACGGCCGTCCGCGCGACTTCGTGATCGGAACGGTGGCCGTCTTGCCCGACGGCACGATCGCACGCGCGGGTGGGATGGTCGTCAAGAACGTCACCGGTTATGACCTGAGCCGGCTCTACGTCGGCTCTTTTGGTACGCTCGCGGTGCTCGTTCAAGTCAACTTGAAGACGATCGCCGCGCCGGCAGCGGCTCGCATGTTTCACCTGCGTCTCCCCGAGTACACGCGCGAACGCGCACTGGCGCAACTGCCGAATCTGGCGGTGACGCCGTCGGCGGCTTTTTGGATTGACGGTTACCGCGGCGCGGTCGACGGCGAGGACGGGCAAGAAGGACGCATGTCGGTCTTGCTCGAGGGTTCGCTCGATGTGCTCGAACGCGGTACGCGCGATCTGCGCTCGGCAATGGGCCGCGCCGGCGTTCCCGAGACGCGCGTCGTCGATGCGGGTGCGCGCGAATCGTTCGAGCGCATCGTCGACACCTATATCGCGTGCCTGGGCGAGCGCTCGGTCACCTATCGGATCGCGGGGTTCCCCGACGAGGCGCCGCCGCGCGCCGATGAATGTAAGGCGCTCGCGGCGCGGTTCGAATTGCGTTTCGATGCGATCGTCGACGCGATGAACGGTGACTTGCTCGTACGGGTCAGCGATTTGGACGCGCGCGCGTTCGGCGCGAAGATCGAGATGTTCGACGACGCGCTGCACGATCGCGAACCGCGCGCGGTGGTCATCGCCGGCAACCATCCCGGCCGCGCGCTGCTCAACGTGTGGGGCGAGCCGCCGGACGGCCTCGAACGGATGCGCGAACTCAAACGCCGCTTCGATCCCGAGAACATTCTGAATCCCGGCCGTTTCGTGGCCGGCCTCTAGTGCTTCGTTAGCCCATGTTCGGCGACATCGTCTTTGCGCTGCGCTCGGTCCTGCGCACGCCCGAACGCTTGCGTGCGCTCTTCGCCGGTGGTGCCGGGACCGTCTACGGCCTGCTGCGGTTCCTCTTGCGGGTGGTGCCGCTCGCGGCCGCGGCCCTCGCAGAGATTCGCCGGCGAGCCGAGCTGATTCCCGACGATCGACTGCGGTTTGAAGCGCTGGCGAGCGTCGACGGCAAGTCCTACCATGTCGCCGGCGCGTGCATTCTCGCGACATTTCTCCCGGCTGAGGCGGCCCGCGCCTACGTGGCCATCGTCGCGCCGCTCGAGAGCATCTACGATTATCTCGACAGCCTCTGCGATCGCCATCCCGGCGTGGACGTCGAAGCCTTTCCCGTGCTGCATCGAGCGATTGCGGATGCGCTGGATCCATCGGCTGCGCCGCGCGACTACTATGCGTGCGGACCCGCCGGTGAGGACGGCGGCTACCTGCGCGAACTCGTGCAGCGCACGCAGCACGCACTTTCCGCCGCTCCGCATCTCGATCTGCTCTTGCCGCATTTCGCGCACGCCGCGGCGCTCTACGGCGAGATGCAGACGCACAAACACTATCCCGCCGGAGAGCGCGAACGCCGCTGTGTCGGCTGGTACGAGCAACATCGCGAACGTTATCGCGAGATCGACTGGCACGAGTTCGCCTCGGCCGCCGGCTCGCAGTTCCACGTCTACGCCCCGCTCTTCGAAGCCTTTCGTAACCGCCCACAGGCAATCGCCGGCACCTACAACGCCTACTTCCCGTACGTGAGCGCGCTGCACGTGCTGCTCGATGCTTTTATCGATCAGGCCGAAGACCGTGAGCACGGTGAGCTGAACTTCAGCCGCGTGTATGGCGGTGCCGCCGCCCTGCGCGCGCGTTTACGCCGGCTCTTCGAAGCAGCCGACGAGCGACTGCGCCGGTTGCCGGGTAAGCGCGCGCACCGCTTCGTGCTCGACGTCATGACGCTGTTCTATTTGAGTCACCCCAAGATCGCGGCGCAAGGCCTGGAGCGCGAGGCTCGGGCGCTCCTGCGCACGAACGCCTGGACCAGGGACTAGCCGCACGATGCGGCTGAAGGTTAGGCACGGAGGGCTTTGATGCGCAAACGCACGATCGCCGCGCTCTTGGGCGCCAGCATTCTCCTCAGTTTTGCCGGTCCGGCGCGCGCCGACGAGCGGTCGATGGAAGCACTTCTGCTCGACGAACCGACCGCGGCCGAGGCGCAAGCGGATTCGATGCGTCTGAACGCGGAATCGCATTATGCCGGCACGCCGGGCGACGAGCACATAGCGGAATGGATGCGCAGCCAACTCGCCGCCGCCGGGTTCATCGCGACGAACGAGGTCTTCTCGCACGACGTTCCGTTCTCGCGCTTCCTCGGACTGGAGATGTTCCGGTATCCGCATTGGATCCGTTTCAAACTCGGCGAAGTGCCGATAGCGCAGGACCCCGACGGCACGCGGCGCGATGCCGGTCCGCCGTTCAACGCGTGGAGCGGCAGCGGCATCGTGGTGGCCAATGTCGTCGACGCCGGGCACGGGCTCGAATCCGACTACCGTTCGCTGGCAGCCCGTGGGATCGACGTCCGCACGCGCATCATGTTGATCCGCTACGGGCGCGAGTTTCGCGGAACGCTGGCCAAGCGCGCACAGGATCATGGCGCGGCGGGCGTGATCTTCTTCTCCGACCCGGCCGATCCCGACGGATCGCTGCATGGGCCCGCCTATCCCGATGGTCCGTATCGCCCTCTCGGCTCGGTGCAGCGCGGCGCGCTGATCGAGGGCGCGATTACGATTCCGACGCTGCCGGTGAATGCGCTCGTCGCCCAGCGCGTGCTCGCGACGATCGCGAACGGCATCAGCAACACACCGTTTCGGCTCAGCGTCGAGATGGACGTCAAACACAACGCGCGCCTGTGGAACACGGTCGGCGTACTTCCGGGGATCGATCCGACGCACAGCGTCGTGATCGGCGCACACCGCGACGCCTGGGTTTACGGCGTCACCGACAACGGCTCGGGCACCTCCGTCATTCTCACGGCCGCGCGGGCACTGGGCTATCTCTACCGCAGCGGCTGGCGTCCGCAATACTCGATCGTCGTCGTCGGATTCGACGGTGAAGAGATCGGCGAAGTCGGTTCAAAGGCGTACGTGCGCATGCACCAGGGCCAGCTCGAGAGCGGCTGCATCGCGTACATCAACGAGGACGAGGTCACGACCGGTCAGACCTTCGGTGCGAGCGCCGCGGCGGCGTTGCGCGACGCGATCGAGCCCGCGACCGAGATGGTCCCCGATCCGGCTACCCCGACGCAGACGCTCTATCAACGCTGGAAAGCGCAGCCGCAAGGGATACATGTACGCGCCCCCGGCGGCGGATCGGATTTCGAATCGTTTCTCTACGAACTCGGCATTCCGATTCTGCAGGTCGGCTTTCACGGCGTCTTCGGCACCTATCATTCGGGATTCGACGATCTCGACTACGCGATGACGCAGGCCGATCCGGGATTCGTGAATCACCGCGCACTGGCGCAAATGGTCGCGCTTTTGACGATGCGGCTTGCCGGCGGCATCATGCCCTATCGTCTCGTTCCCTACGCGAGCGTGCTGCGCGCCGGCGTCGCCGGGCTTGCCGGAACGCACTATCGCCACGATATTGCGCCGGTCTTACGCGCGGTAGATCGCTTCGCGTACCGCGCCGCGCTCGCCGACCATCGCGGGATCGACGGCAATATCGAGATCGGGCTCGTGCACCGCCTCGACAAGCTGGCCTACGGCGTAAACGGCTACGCCGCCGTTCCGGTTCCGATCCTGAGCGATGCGATTGCGAGCGGAAACGAAGCCGCGATCTCGGCCGCGGTCGGGCGCACGGTCCACGAGCTCGACGACGTCACGAGCGCGATCGCAGCCGCGACGCCGCGCCGGTAATGCGCGTCGGGCTGATCGGAGGAACCGGATTCATCGGCCGCCATCTCCAAGCGGCCTTGCGGGCGCGCGGCGACGATGTCGTCCTGGCCTCGCTGCGCGAGCCCGATACCTCGGCGGTTGCGGTGCGCAGCTGCGATGCGCTCGTCAACCTCGCCGGCGAACCGATCGCCCAACGTTGGACAGCGGCTGCGAAGGAACGCATGCGCGCCAGCCGCGTCGACGCTCCGCGCGCCTTGCTCGATGCGCTGGCACGCGATGCGCACCATCCGCCGGCCTACATCTCCGCCTCGGCAATCGGCTACTACCCGCCGAGCGAGAGCGCGACCTACACCGAGGCGAGCAATCACGGGAACGATTTTCTCGGCGAGCTATGCGCAGCATGGGAACGTGAAGCGCACCGCGCCGCCGAACTGGGCATGCGCGTTGCGATCGTGCGCACCGGCGTCGTGCTCGGCGTCGACGGCGGCGCGCTCGGGATGATGTTGCCGGCGTTCCGCTTTGGCTTCGGCGGCGTGATCGGTGACGGACGGCAGTGGGTCTCGTGGGTTCACGTCGACGACGTCGTGGGCATCTACCTGCATGCGCTCGACGGCGCGGAAGGCACGTTCAACGCGACCGCGCCACAGCCCGTAACCAACGCGCAGCTCACCCACGCCTTGGGTCGCGCACTGCACCGCCCGACCGTGCTTCCCACACCAACCTTTGCGCTGCGCGCGATCCTCGGCGAGGGCGCCGACATTTTGCTCAGCGGCGCGCGCGTGCTGCCGGAGCACACGATCGCTTCCGGCTATCGCTTCGCCTTCACGGGGCTGGACTCGGCACTTCGCGATCTCTTGCACTGACCCGGTTCTTAGCGGCCCTTGTCCGCCAGCGATCGGGTACAGCCCGGCAGCGCGCGCACGAGATTTCTGGTCAGATAGACCGTACGATTGGAAAAATCGAGCGAGACCGTGAAATCGCGCAGGATCGCGTAGCCGAAGCTCCCGCCGAAATCGCCCTCCGCCGTGATGCCCAGGTCTTCGGGCTGCACGTACATTTGAACGTCGTTGAACTGTGTGCCGCCGAGCCCAAAGGAGCGAACGCAGGCGGCACGCAGCGAGAACGAACCGCCCTCGCCCTGAGCGCTCTGAATCGAGCCCTGCGGATACCGCGCGTTGATGCCCAAATCTGCGAACGCGCGCGTGAGTACGGGCCAGCTGCCGCTGCCCGTGTCGAGCTCGAAATACGTATTTTGTCCGTCGACCTGCACCGGAACGGCCGGGACGGCGGCGCCCGAGACCAACCGCATCGGCAGCGCCGCTGCCTGCGTGGGAGGCGCGAACGAGCGCACCTCGTCGAATTCGATCATGCTGGTTTCATAATCGAGCGTCGTCACGAACGCGTGAAAGAACGTCTCTCCGAGCAAACCGTCGACTTGCGCGAATCCCGGGGGATGCGCGAGGCGCGGCGGCAATTCGACGCTGTACGCGACCGTGCGTTTTACCACCGCCCCGCCGACGTTCAGCGAATCGAGAACGAGCTGCCCGGCTTCCATCTGCTCCGCGCCGGCGCCGCTGACGTGTCGCATGCCGACGATATCCAGATTCAATTTGCGAACCAGCTCCGGTGAGACGATCGTCCACGTCGCTCCGGAATCGACGGCAAACCGGAACGGCCCTCGGCCATCGATCGTCACGTCGACGATCGGAATGCCTTCGACGATTTCGAATCGCGTCTGCGCCGCGCGCGCCGGTTCCCATGGCGTCACGATCAGGCCGATCGCGACGAGGCCGGCAAGCAGGCGCGCGAGCACTAACTCGCTACCGTTTCTTTGATCGTAAACTCGAGCGCTTCGAGATACTTCTCGGCATCCATCGCGGCCTTGCACCCGGCTCCCGCCGCGGTCACGGCTTGTTTGTAGGCGATGTCGTTGACGTCGCCCGCGACGAACACGCCCTCGACATTGGTCGAAGTCCCGTCCGGTGAGACGATGTAACCCATCTCATCGAGATCGAGCTGCCCGCGGAAGATCGCGGTGTTGGGCGTGTGCCCGATCGCAATGAACAGCGCATCGGCCTCGTATTCCATTACGCTGCCGTCGTGCACGTTGCGCAGCATTAGGCCGGTCACGTGATGCTCGCCGAGCACTTCGTCGACCACCGTATTCCAGATGAAATCGATCTTGGGATGCGAACGCACCCGCTCGGCCATGATCTTGCTCGCACGCAGGCCTTCGCGGCGATGAATCACCGTTACCCGGCGGCCGAAGCGGGTCAAGAAGAGCGCCTCTTCCATCGCCGAGTCGCCGCCGCCGACCACGACGATGTGCTTCTCGCGGAAAAACGCGCCGTCACAGGTTGCGCAAGTCGAGACGCCGCGGCCGCGCAGCTTCTCCTCGCCCGCAATGTCGAGCCAGCGCGCGCTCGCGCCGGTCGCGACGATCACCGTCTTGGCATGATATTCCTCATCCGCGGTGCGCACGACGAACGGGCGCTTCGAAAAGTCCACGTGGGTCGCGTCGACGTTCTCGATCCGCGCGCCGAAACGTTCGGCTTGCTCGCGAAATTTGATCATCAGATCGGGCCCCATGATCCCCTCGGGAAAACCCGGGTAATTCTCGACGTCGGTGGTCAGCATGAGCTGACCGCCGTACAGACCTCCGGCCAGAACCAGGGGCTGCAAATTCGCACGGGCCGCATAGATCGCGGCGGTCAATCCCGCCGGTCCGGACCCGATGATGAGGACTCGTTCCATATCGTTCTTTGGTTTCGACCCGGCGGCAGTGGGTCCCGGTTGCGCGGAGAAGAGGGCGAGCATGACTGCCTGGCCGAGGATTCCACTGGAAGATACGTTCGGCGACGTGCTGCGCAAGGCGATGCGCGGCAACGGCGTCGATACGCGCGCGCTCGCGGAACGCACCGGTATTTCACCCGCCGATATCGATGCCTGGCGGCAAGATCGCGGCGTCGCCGACGATGCGCAAGCGCGCGCGATCGCGCGCATTCTTCGCCTCGATCCCGGCAAGCTCGCCGATCGCGCGGCCGATGCCTGGTACCCGCCGGAGATCGAATTGCCCGACGTGCGCCACCATCCGCAGAACCCGCATCCCAGCAACGGCTTCATCTTTTTTCTCGACGGAGGGAGGCGCGCGGCGCTGGTCGATCCGGCGGGCATTCCGGCCAATCTCTTGCGTGCCGTGCGCGAAGGGCCGTATCACCTGCAATACATTCTCATCACGCACAAGCATGCCGATCACTGCGATGCAACGGCGGAGGTCGCAGCAGCTTTTCCGCAAGCGCAAATCGTCATGCACCGCCTCGACGTCGGCGCGATCGGCTCGCTCGCGCATAAAGCGCTTGCCGTGCGCGACGGCGAGGCCCTGCCGTTCGGCGAGGGCGCCGAGATCCGCATGCTGCACACGCCGGGTCACACCGACGGATCGGTCTCGTATCTCTTCAAATCGACCGTGTTCACCGGTGACACGCTCTTCGCCGGCAGCGTCGGCGGCATCTTCGCCGATGAGAGCACCTATGACGATCTCTTGCACAGCGTGCGAACGAAACTTTTCACGTTGCCCGAAGCTACGGTGATCATGCCGGGACACGGACCACCCTCGACGATCGAGCTCGAACGCGCGCACAACCCGTTTTTTTAGCGTGAGGCCGCGGGGACGACCAACCGTGAGCCGTCGCTGGCCGTGATGACCGCGCCGCTCCGGTGCGGCGCGTCTTCGGTTTCGCGGATCAATTCGAACTGCAGAACGATGGTGCCTGACTTCGGGATGGTCTCCGTCACCTGCGTCGGCGAACAGACCTTCATATCGCAGAACGCCGCGATCCATCCCTGGGCGACGTCGCTCGTGTGGAGATGAATCGTGGCTCCAGGTTTGCCCGAGACCGTCAGGCGATATTTTGCGGCCGCCTGCGTCGCGGTCGGCAGATCCGTTCCGTTCCAAGGGGTAATCCCGATGGCGGCGAGGACGAGGGGTAGGAACATGCGGGGCCTTTCCTAGCGGCTAACTCCGGAGCTTATACCCGCTCGCCACCATTCGCAACGCGATCGCCAGCGCGACGGCGCTGAGCAGCGCGATGGCGCTCACCGATACGGCGGGCGAGAGATAACTCTCCCCGGTATAGCTGCGGCGGAAGGCGTCGATCGTGTAGAAGATCGGGTTGAAGAGTTCGAGACGACGCAACACCAGCGGCAGCATTTGGGCCGAGGTAAAAACGCCCCCCACGAAGGTCAGCGGCGTAATGATGAACGTCGTCAAGACAGCCAGGTGATCGAACTTCTCCGCGATCAATCCGAAGATCAGGCCGAGTGAGGAAAACAAGACCGATACCAGCGTGAGTACGCCGAGATACAAAACCCAATTTTGCGGCCACGTATGCACCAGCACCGCGCCGAGCAGGGTGATCAGCACGGCGATCAGATAGGTGCGCGCGAGCGAGCCGAGCACGTACCCCGCGACGACCTCGAACGCCGACATCGGCGCGATGAGCATCTCCTGGATCGAGTTCATGAAGCGGCCCTGGAATACCGAACTCGAACACTCGCCGTACGACGAATCGATCGATTGCAGCATGATCAGGCCCGGAATGAGGAACTGCGCGTAGCTTACGCCCTGAACGCTTTGAATGCGGCTTCCGAGCGCCAGACCGAAGACGAAGACGTAAAGCAGCGTCGAAATGATCGGCGGCCAGATCACCTGATTGATGATCTTGAGGCTGCGGATGACCTCGCGTTTGACGAGCGTCCACAGCGCAACGCCGTTGAACGAAGAAGTTTTTATCCTCGTTGGCGTGGTCGTCACGTTCTGGTCAACTCCAAGAAGACGTCCTGCAGGCTCGCGCCGTCGGCGATCAGCTCGTGGGTCGGCTTCTGGGCTACGATACGTCCCTGACGGATGATCGCGATGTTTTTGCAGAGCTCTTCGGCTTCTTCCAAATAATGCGTGGTGAGGAAAATCGTCAGCCCGTCGCCGTTCAATTCGCGCAGGAGGTCCCACAGTTCCAACCGCAGCTCGACGTCGACGCCGGCGGTGGGTTCGTCGAGGATCACCAGTTGCGGTTGATGGATCAGCGCACGCGCGAGCGTGAGACGGCGCTTCATGCCGCCGGAGAGGCGTGTGTATTCGACCTTCGCCTTGCTCGCCAACCCGAAGCGCTCGAGCAGCATGTCCGCCCGTTCGCGTACGGCCGGTCCGCGCAGGCCAAAATATCCCGCCTGGAAGATCAGCACGTCGCGAATCGAGAGATACCGGTCGAAGTTGTACTCTTGCGGTGCAAGCCCGATGACGCGGCGCGCTTCGCGCCATTGCGCGCGGTTGTCGTAGCCGTGGACGGAAATCGCGCCGGCGTCCGGCTTCGCGAGTCCGACGATCGCGTTGATGGTCGTGGTCTTGCCGGCGCCGTTGGGTCCGAGAAAGCCGTAGAACTCCCCCGCCTCGACTCGCAGCGAAACGTCGTCGACGGCGGTGAAATCGCCGTAACGCTTGACGAGATGGTCGATGACGATGGCAGGTGTTACGGCACGAATCCTTTGAGACGTCTGTAGCGGTGCCGTCGCAAGGTTGCGATCAGCTCGATACTCTCCGGAATCCCACAATCGGCGAGCTGGGTTGCAACTTTCTTTACGTCGAACTCGACGCGGCGATGTTTGACCTCCCAGCCGCCGGCACGTTCGGTAAAGATCGCGTAGCAGGCACGCGCATCGCCGTCCTTGGGGAGACCCGCCGATGCGACGTTGACCAGAATTTTTCCGCGCCAGATCCGCACGTAAGGCAGGTGAAGGTGCCCGAACGCGATGGCGGTCGCGCGTTCATCGCCGACGAGCCGGACGAGTGTTTCTTCGTCGGCGTCGGGCCAGAGATGTTCGTCGTCGTTCGACGGATTAGCGTGCACGACCAGCAGCTGATTGTCGTCGTCACCGATGCGAATCGCGAACGGCAGATCGGCCAGCCACGAGAGCCACTTCTCGCCTAGGTCACGCCGGGCCCACTCCAGCAGTGCGTGTTCCTGCGTTTCGAATTTTTCGGCGCCGGGAGTGGCGAGATAGCGGTCGGTGTTGCCGCGAATCGATTGCGCTCCAACCTCCTCGAGCCGCTGCAGCACTTTCTTCGGTTTGGGACCATCGAGGCAAAGGTCGCCCGCCGCGATGATCGCGTCGGCGCCGCCTTGCGCATGCAGATCGGCCAAGCACGCGTCCAGACCGACGAGATTTCCGTGTATATCGGAAACGACCGCGACGCGCATGCGTGAAAAGCGCTCAGTCGCGCTTGAAAGCGAGGGCGAGCAGTGCCGGCGCGATACCGACCTTCTCGAAATCGTAGAGATCGATGCCCTCGACGACCACGCCGGCCTTGCGCAGACGCGTCAGCGTCGTGCGATAGCGCACGTCGGCAATCACGTGGTGTTCGCCGATACAGAGCACGCCGGCGGCGCGCTCCTCCCCCAGATCGACTCCGATCGTACGAAATCCCGCGAACGCGCGGGCGTCGAGTTTATCGGGCGCGATCACGACCGTATCGCGCGCGACCGCGCAGGCGACCGACCGCAGCGAGGAAACGTCGGGCGCGAGCGCAACTTCCACGACCTGATAACCATGCGCGCCGGCAACTGCGGCGAAACCCGCGCGGCCGATGGCGTTGCCGCGCGTTCCGTTGCCTACGAATGCCGTACGGCCGACGAGCAGCACGTCGCCGCCGTCGAGCAGTCCCGGCGCCGCGATGTATCCGGCAATCGGAATATCGTGCCGCGAAAACTCCGCCTCCACGCGATCCGCCTCCGCGCGACGCGACATTGCGCTCGGGCGCATGATCAGCACGCCGTCTTCGAACACCACGGCGGCATCGCCGATCGCGGTCTCGTACGGATCGTCACCGCGCGGTTCGAGCACGATCGCCTCGACGCCGAAATACGCGAGCGTCTTGCGGAGAATTTCGTGCTGTTCGAGCGCGCGCGTGTACACCGCGCCGGGTTCGCCGGGCAGCGCCTTCGCCGCTTCGAGCGCGGCGTTCGGCTTCATTAAAAGGGCGGCGCGCAGTTTGCCGGTCGGTGTGCCCACCAGGCGCGGCCCAAAGTCGATGCTCGTCATCGGTTCCTTTGCTTGTCGAGGACTTACGGAATGGCTTGGTAGCTCGACGGATACGGGACCGCTCCGAAAAAGTCCGCCATGTCGGTTGAGAGCAGATCGGAGAGCGAGAGGGCCGGGAGGCCGAGGAGCTCTTCTTCAGTTTTGACCACGCTTGCCACGCTCAAGTGCCGGTGGCCCACGTAGCCGGGCCGCGCCAGCGGGGAAACGACCAGGGCAAAACTACGTGCCGGATTGACGTGATCACGCGGGCTGAGAACGCCTTCTCCGACGATGAAGACGGCGGTCGAGGACCAGTGGGGCGTGCCGCTCAGGAAGGCGATCACGCGGCCGAGCGCGCGATCGGCTCCGGCTAAGCCGTCTGCCGACGCGGCGGGAAGCCGAATGTAGGTGAACGCCGGCTCCTCGTCCGCCTGCACCAACCGGCTCATGTCGTCGATGAACTCGTCCGCCCGGGTGCCGTCGCCGATCTGCGGGTTCCACCCGGCATAATCCAGGTCCACGTGCCCGTCGAGCGCCGCCAAGGCCGGCACATCGAGCGTATAGAGCCCGCCCGGCCCCCCCAAGGCCGGCGCAGGCCGGCCGTTTCTGGATCGGGGCGGGCTTTGGGGTCGATAGCCCGAGAGGGTCAGCATTCCGCCGTAATCGCGGTAAGAGAGCCCGGCTCGCGCCAGCGCGTTGAAGAGATAGCCCGCCCGGGGGTAATCCTCGGGATCGTTGCCATGGTCGTCGAGCGGCATCCGTGCCGCGTTGACGTGCAGCACGCGCTGCGTGTAGAGCGAGGCCTCGCCCGCGAGCGAGGCCTGGGCGTTGATATCGGGGTCCGGATCGGCGACGTAAAAGTTGTCGGCGATGCCGTATGCCTTCGCGAGTGCGTGCAGATTCGGAGTCACGCTTGCGCCGTCGACGGTGTACGCCGGGTCGCCGTTGCCTTCTCCCAGATCGCCGAAAATCGCGTCGTAATTTTGGTCGCCGATCGCGATGTACACGACGTGATCGATGACGCTGCTGCGCTTCCCCGAACCCATCGGCGGGACGACGGCATTGAGCTTGGCAGCGCTCGGCGTGCGATCGTAGCGAAACGCGGAGAGCGTCGCGGCTTCGAGCGGCAGCCTCCGCAAGTCGATGCGCTGCAATTCGCCCCACCCGTCGACTCCCTTGGCCGAAGTGACGTAGAGATATCGTCCGTTCGGCGAGAGCGCGAGCGCGCTGGGATACCAGCCGGTGGGAATGAGTCCGAGCCGGTGCAGCCGCGCCGGCGCGCGCGCATCGAGTACGGCTACGGCATTCAGGCCGGCCAGCGCGACGTAGAGGCGTCTGTCGTCGCGCGAGAGCACCTCGGCGCTGGGCTGCGTACCGTACGGCCAGCCGACGGCTTGCCGCAGATCCAATCCTGCGACGACGTGCGGTTCGCCGTCGAGCGAAACGGTTGCAACGCGGTCCACGTTGGCCATCGTGACGTATGCGTACGCGCCATGATGACGCACCACGATCGCATCCGGACGCGCGCCGCCGACGTCCACCGCGCCGTCGGGTGTCGGATCCATCGCAAGGTTCGGCAGCGCGTCCGTCATGTCGATCTCACCGGTCGGGCGCAAACTGAAGACGGAGAGCGAGGAAGCTTGCGTTTCGTCCGATGCCGGATTGGCGAAACGCGGGGCGCGCACCGGCTGCGAGAGCGCGCCGTAGCTCGAGAGCCCGCCGTTCACGACGTAGAGCCGATCGCCGGCGGCGGCGATACCCGCCGGGAAATATCCCGTTTGCGCATCACCGAGCACCCGTCGCGCGCCGACGTCGATTGCGGTAACGCGATTACCGAGATCGCTCGCGACGTAGGCGGTGCGTCCGTTCGGCGCGAGCGCTATTGCGTCCGCAAATCCGCCGACGGCGACATTCTGCTGCTCGAGCGTCAACGACCCATCGGGGTTCAAATCGAAAAAGTGAACGACGCCGTGTGCGCCGTCGGGCACGAGCACGAGCGTGCGCAAGAGATTGGAAGGATCGCGGGTTACGGCTAGGCCGGTGAAGAGTGCAAGTGCGGGATCGTGGTACACGCTCGCGATCCGCATCGTGCGCGTATCCACGACGGTAAGCGAATAGCCGGCGACGATATTCGACGATGATCGCGGCGGCGACGGCGGATTGGGATTTTGTTCGGCATTGGCGACGATCGCGTAACGGCCGTCGGGAGTAACGGCGACGGCGAGCGGATCGGTGCCGACGAAGATCGCATCGCCCAGCGGCGCCGCGATGCGTCCGTCGGGCAAAACCGCATCGGTTGCTCGCTCTGCCGACGCACCGGCAAGCCGGTCGCGCGCAGGAGCAGAGTAGACGGTCAACGGAGCCGAACGCGGTGCCGCGCCCAGCAAAACGGCGGCCAATGCCGCCGCAATGGGTCCTACAGGCTTCACCCGGTTAGGCTACGGACGCGCGGTCCGCGGAACCTTTTCGTCAGGGAAGCTCGAGCGCGCGACCGACACGGCGAGCGCCTTCGCGCGCCGCCGCCTTCTCGAGATGACCGAATGAAAGCCGCAATGCCGGTGGTCCCGTTCGCGTCGGATAGAACGGCTCAGCCGGCATCACCAGCACGCCTTCGCGCGCGCATGCATCAAATGCCGCCTGCGTCGAGATCCGCGACGGGAGGGGCAGCCAAACGTTCACGCCCGCCGCCGGAGAACGAATTTGTGACCACGCAACATATTCGCCGAGCGCATCGACGAACGCATCGCGGCGCTCGCGATAAAGCGCACGGGAGCTGCGCAAGTGGCGTTGATATGCGGGCGAGTTCATGAAGCGCCAAAGCGCCCGCTGCGTGAGTGTCGACGTGAAGACGTCGGCGCGCATCTTCGCCACTTCGAGCGCCGCGGCGATGGCGCCGCGGGCGTAAACGTATCCGATGCGCAGCGCCGGGAAGATCGACTTCGAGAGGCTCTCCATTACCACCACGCGGCCGTCGGTGTCGAACGCGGCAAGCGGTTGCGGCGCGGGACCGTCATAGGTGAGCTGCCAGCCGGTCTGATCTTCCAACACCATGACATCGTACCGGCGTGCAAGTGCGACGATCTGCTTCGCGCGGCGAGCCGGCAAGACGGCGCCGGTCGGATTCTGCGCGATCGGATTCACGTAGAACAAGCGCGGGCGATATTCGGCGAAGACTCGCTCGACGTCGTCGACACGCACGCCGTCATCATCGCTGCGGACTTCGACGTATGTCACGCCGCGAGCATCGAAGACGCCGAGCGTTCCCGAATAGGTTGGACTCTCGCTGGCGACGACGCTGCGCGCTTCGAGCAGCACGTTCGCCACCAGATCGGCGGCTTGCTGTGCGCCGCTGCACACGAGCACCTCGCTTGCATCGGCCTGCACGCCGCGCGAGCGCAAGAGCTCGGCGAAGGTTTCGCAGAGCTGCGTATCGCCGGCAGACGAACGATACTGCATCATCTCGGGCGGATCGTCGAGAAGCGTCCGATGCACCGCGCGGCCGAAATCGGCGAGCGGAAACGTTTCGGGCGCCGGATGTCCGGTTGCCAGCGTAATCGCGCCGGGATGATTCGCGCGGGTGAGCTGCTCCATGACACCGTCGAGCCGCTGCGCGCGCGAGAAGCGCGAGACGTCGGGTTCCCACCGCGGGGAAAACGGCGTCGGCGCTTCCGGCGGCCCGGCGACGAACGTGCCTTTCCCGACACGCGAGAGGACGCGTCCGCGCGCCGCCAGCAATTCGTACGCTTGCGTGACCGTGACGAGGGCGCAGCCCAGATCGCGCGCGAGCACGCGCATCGCGGGAAGCCGGTCGCCCGGCGCGAGCGCGCCGGACTCGATCGCTTCCGCGAACTGGTCGGCGAGTTGAACGTAGAGGGGACGACCGTCTCGCGGGTCGAGGCTCAGGGAAGCTCGGGAGAAGTCACGTCCGTCGGTCAACGCTTGTCGAGGCGATAGCCGATGCCCCGTACGCTCGAGATCTCGAGCGGGGCGTCGACTTCGAGCAGTTTCTTGCGCAGCGCCGCTACGTGCACGTCGACCACGCGGGTCGGGACACCCGACGTGTCGTTCCACACCTGCTCGAGAATTTGGGCACGGGTGAGAAGCCGGCCCTCAGCCTCACCTAAAAACCACAGCAATCGAAACTCGAGTGCGGTCAACGAGACGTTCGTGCCGCCGTTGTGCAGCGTATGGAAATCGCGATCGAGCTGCGAGCTGCCCAGGGCGAGAATATTGTTGCCCTCTTTCTTCTGCGCGAATTTCTCGCGCCGGCGCAGAAACGAGGCGATGCGCGCAACCAGCTCGTTGCCCGAGAAGGGCTTGGTGATGTAGTCGTCCGCGCCCAACCCCAGGCCGAGCAGGATGTCTTGCTCGCGCGAGTGGCCGCTGACCATCAGGATGAAGGCGTTGTTCGAATTCGAAAGCGAGGTGCAGACGTCTAGGCCCGAGATGTCGGGCAAGCCGACGTCGAGCACGACCACGTCCGGCTTGTAGCTGTCCGCCAATTCCAGCCCCTCGGCACCGCTCGACGTCACCCGAACCTCGTAACCGGCACGCTCGAGGACCGTCTGCTCTAAGCGAGCGACGTCCTCGTCGTCCTCAATTACCAACATCCGTGCTAGAGCCATCGAGCACTCACTCTTTTCACCTCGGCCGCTACGCGGCTAGACTTTAGAATCAATCTCTTCTTCTTCGGTCTTTACCAGCGTTCGCCGTGCTACGCCTTCGTCGACTGCCGCCGCGCCCACCCCCTTTGCCACCGCATCCACCACGCGGGGGTCGAAAACGCTCGGAATGATGTATTCCGCGCCGCGCTCCTCCTCGGTCACGATCGAGGCGATTGCATAGGCCGCCGCCAGCTTCATCCGTTCCGTGATCCGGCTCGCGCGCACGTCGAGCGCGCCGCGGAAAATACCCGGGAAGGCGAGCAAATTGTTCACCTGGTTCGGAAAGTCCGAGCGGCCGGTAGCAACCACGGCGGCAACCGGCGCGGCAACGTCCGGCATGATTTCCGGCGTGGGATTGGCCATGGCAAAGACGATTGGATCGCGTGCCATCCCGCGGATCTGGTCGGGCTGAAGGATGCCCGGCGCCGAGACGCCGATGAACACGTCCGCGCCTGCGAGCACGTCCCCCAACGTACCGCGCCGGTTTTCACGGTTGGTGTGTTCGGCCAGCCATCGCCAGTGCGCGTTGTCGTAGCGCTCCTCCCGATTGATCGCTCCATTGCGATCGACCGGTATGACGTCGCGCACCCCGGCTTCCAGAAGCATCTTGATCGTCGCCGTTCCGGCCGCGCCGCTGCCCGAAACGACCACTTGCAGATCGCGCAAATCCTTGTCCACGACCTTGGCCGCATTGATCAGCGCGGCGAGAATGGCGACTGCGGTCCCGTGCTGATCGTCGTGCATCACGGGGATATCGAGACGCTCGATCAACCGTTGCTCGATCTCGAAACACCGCGGAGCCGAGATGTCTTCGAGGTTGATTCCCCCGAAGACCGGCGCGATCCGGACGACCGTCTCGACGATTTCATCGACGTCCTTGGTCTCCAGACAAATCGGGAAGGCGTCGATACCGGCAAATTGCTTGAAGAGCATCGCCTTGCCCTCCATGACCGGCAGCGCACCGAGCGGTCCGATGTCGCCCAGACCCAACACTGCCGTACCGTCGGATACGACCGCAACGGTGTTGCGTTTGATCGAGAGCTGAAACGCCTTGGACGGATCGGCGGCGATGGCCATGGAGACGCGAGCGACGCCCGGCGTGTAAACGATGGAAAGATCCTTACGCGTCTTGACCGCCATCTTCGGTTCGATACGGATCTTGCCGCCCAGGTGAGCCAGGAATGTGGAATCGGAAACCGAGACGACGCGCACGCCTTCCAGCCGCTCAACCGCATTGCGAACTTCGGTGCCGATTCCGTCCGAGCTGACGTTGATGGTTACGTCGCGCACGACGCGCGCTCGTGTAACCGAACGCATGTCGACGGCGACGATCTCTCCGCCGGCATCGCCGATGGCGTTGGCAAGCACACCGAACGCGCCGTTCTCGTTCGGCATCTCGATACGCATGACTAGGGTGAAGCTAATGGTTACAGGAGGCATTCCTTCTCAATTTCCGCTGACGGTCATCTCCGCTACGCGAAACGACGGGGCAGCCGTTGCGCCGTCGAAGCGTAGATCGCTCGCTACCGCGTCGAGGGCCGCAAGCATCGCGGCAAAGTTCCCGGCTATCGTGAACTCGTCGATCGGATAGGTCAGCTCGCCGTTTTCGATCATGAAGCCGCGCGCTCCCCGGCTGTACGCGCCGGAAGCATGCTCAGCGGCAAAGCCGATCGTGTCGAGGACCAAAACGCCGCGCGGGGTCGCCGCGATCAGCTCCTCGAGCGATTTCGCCCCGGGCTCGAGGTAGAGATTGTTCGGGCCGATTCCCCCGCCGGTAGAATTGCCCGTGGTCCGCGCGCCCAGCTTACGCGCGTAGTACGCGTCGAAGAGAAACGTGCGCAAGATCCCGGCCTCGAAGACGGGGGTCCGGCGCGTCGCCACGCCCTCGCCGTCGAATGGTGCGCTGCCCAAGCGGCCGGGTAACGTGCCGTCGTCGATAATCGTCACGAGTTCGCTGCCGACGCGCTCGCCGATCCGGTCGGCCAGCCAAGAATTGCCCACCGCCACGTTCGAAGCCGCGACCGCCGCGAAAATATCGTCGAGAACGGCCGCCGCGACGTCGCGCTCGAAGATCACCGGCACGCGCATGGTGGACGGTTTACGCGCTCCGAACATCTCGACCGCGCGCCGCGCGGCGATCGCGCCGACGCGTTCGGCCGGCTCGAGGTCGCGCATGAAGCGCCCTGCCGTTCCATAATGGGCCGTCCGCTTCGTGCCGTCCGCTTGCGCGACGGGGGCGGTCGATCGCGACGCACGCGTGCCCGAGTACAGCCCGCGAAACCCGCGGGAGTTTACCAACGCGATCGTGCTCGTTGCATCGGAGTAGTGTGAGCCGTTGGAGTTGACGACGCGCGGATCGACGGCTCGGATGACGCGCTCGAGCGCGAGCGCGTCATCGACCTTGGCGGCGCCTTCGAATTGCGCGATGCGCGGATCGAAAAGCTCGAGATCGCCGCCGAACGATCCGTTCTCGTCGGGAAGGCCGGCGTACGGGTCGGCGGCAACATACGCCGACTGCTCGAATGCGCGTGCGACCGCTTCTCGCAACGCCGCCGGACGAAGATCCGAGGTCGAGAACGAGGTGTGGCGTCCGCCGTTCCAAAGGCGCAGCTGCAGGCTCGACCCGGTCGAGCGCTCCAGTTTACTGATCGTCGCATCGCGCGCCTCGACGTGAAATCGCTCGGCGATCGCGTACGCCGCCTCCGCTGCGTCGGCACCGGCTTCCAAAGCGAAGTCGACGGCGCCGGCAGCGACTTCGATCGCGTCACTGTCCGTCATGGAGCGATCCGGTGCCTCCAACGGTGATGGATGAAATCTTGAGCGTGGGCATACCGACACCGACCGGCACGCGTTGCCCAGCTTTTCCGCAGGTGTAATGGCGGCGCGCCAAACGGCTATCGTTTCCGACGGCGACGACCTTGGTCATCGCCTCGGGTCCGTTGCCGACGATCGTCGCGTTCTTCACCGGCGCCGTCACCTTGCCGTTCTCGATCAGATACCCCTCGGCGACCATAAACACGAAGTCGCCCTTGCTGATCTCCACTTGGCCACCCGCGAACGCCTTGGCGTAGAGACCGCGTTTGGTCGAGGCGATGATCTCCTCCACGCTGCTCGTGCCGCTCGGCATGTACGTATTGCACATGCGCGGCTGCGGCAAGAAGCGGAACGACTGACGGCGTCCGCTGCCGGTCGAGGCGACGCCCATCAGACGCCCGTTGAGCTCGTCCTGCATGTAACCGCGCAACACGCCGTCTTCGACCAGCACCTTGTGTTGACCGGGAACGCCTTCGTCGTCGACGGAAACGCTGCCGCGCTCTTCCGGTAGATTCCCGTCGTCGTAGATCGTCACCAATTCGCTCGCCACGCGCTCTCCGACTCGCCCGCTGTAGAGCGAGGTCCCACGCCGGTTGAAATCGCCCTCTAAACCATGCCCGACCGCTTCGTGAAGCAACACGCCGCCGCCGCCCGCGCCGACAACCATCTCCATCTCACCGGCAGGCGCCGGTTCGGCCTGCAGATTCGTCACCGCAATACGCGCCGCGTCGCCGGCGAGCACTTCGGGCGTGTGATCGTCGAAATACGCAATCGAGGTCCGCCCGCCGTCTCCCACGTAGCCCGCTCCGCGTTCACCGCCTGATTTCGCCACCGTTTGTACGCCAAACGCGATCATCGGACGATGGTCGTGCACGAGCAGTCCGTCGCTCGTCGCGATCCAGACGTCCTGCAGTTGGTCGGCAACGTGCGCGTTGACGGCTACGATGCGCGAATCGAATGCACGCGCGCTGCGATCGGCTCGATCGAGCAGGTCTACATATTGCTGCGCCGGTGCGTGAGAAACCCGCGACTGATCGTAAGGCGCCGCGACTTGCGTGCCGGTGAGATCCGCAAGCGCAATCGTCTGCGCCGGAGCACCGCGCGCGATCAGCGAAGCCGCCTCGGCGGCGCGCAGCAACGCATCGAAATCGAGCTCGTCGCTATAAGCGTAGCCCGCCGATTCGCCGATCACCACGCGAATGCCGACGCCTTGCGCAACGGAACTCGAGCCTTCATGGATGCGGCCGTCCTGGAGCCGGAACGAGTAGGACAGACGCCGCTCGCAAAAAATGTCCGCAAAATCGCCGCCGTGGCGCAGTGCGCGGGCAAGAAGCTTGCGGTAGACGTCGCGATCGAGCATGGCGGGTTGAACGAGCCTTCCTTTAAAACGTGGCGAGTTCGTCTACCGCGCGCACGTACGCGCTGTCGGGATCGCCCGGCGAATCGTTGATCATGAACGCGAAGGCGACGCGCCCGTGGTGCATCGTATTCACGTATCCTGCGAGCGAATCGGCATCGCTCAAATGCCCGGTCTTGGCACGGACCCGCCCAAGAGCGGTGGTAAAGTCGTAGTCGGTCAGTGTTCCGTCGCGTCCGCCGGCCGGCAGCAAGTCGTAGAGTTCGACACCGTGGTCCCGCAATTCGGCATCGCTGAGAATTCGCGCGAGCGTGATGGCCGCCACCCGGTTGCTCTCCGCTAATCCGCTTCCGTCCACGATGCGCATGCCGTCGGTCGGAATGCCGCGCGCATTCAAGAAGGATCGTTCAGCAGCCAGTCCGCCGGCGTCGTCGCCGCGGCCCTCGATATCGATCCCGAGCGTGCGCATCAGCTGTTCGGCGTAGTGATTGTCGGAAACGTAGAGCATGTGTTCGATAACCATTCGCAGCGGAGCGGAGCGGTGATCCCAGAGCACGATCGAATCGAGGGGCGCCGCGGAGACCTGTGGCTGCTGCGAGGTGGTAATGCCCGCTTGACGCAGCATGTGCGCGAGCACGTCACCGACGTAGACCGGCATATCGTGCACCGGCAACCAGAACTTCTCCTCGGTCTGCGCCGGAATCGCGCCGCTCAAGGCAAAGTTATTCGGCGAATCCGCCGCGATGATGACGTCATCCTCACCCGTGCTGCTGCGCACCTCCCCGGTCACATGCACGTCGCGGCTAGCCGGAACGACGGCCACCCGCGCGGGAGAGCCCGGCATTCCGCCATAGACGCGAAACTCGGCCGTGTCGTCGTCGATCGAAGCCGCGCTCGTCGGCACCTGGAAATCTTCGTTGGCGTCGCTCGGATCCCAGTGCGGATTGATTTCCGGACCGCTCATCGCCGTCGCGTCGACCGCAACCGCGCCGTCGATGTGCCTCAGACCGCTGCGCGCGAGCAGACGCACGCCGCTACGCAGGTCATCACTGCGGAGCGAGGGATCGCCCGATCCGATGAACCAGAGGTTACCCTCGAGCGTGCCGTTCGACGGTGCTTGGGTTGCGGCGAGCAGCGTGTGAAAGCGATAGTTCGTGCCCAGCACATTCAGCGCGGCGTCGGCGACGATGAGCTTTTGCACCGAGGCGGGTGTGACTGCCGAGCGCGCGCGATCGGCATAGATCACCCTTCCGGTCGCGTCGATTACCGCTAGGCTGTACCGGTCGGAGAGCGCCGGCGCGAACGCGTCGGTCAGGTCCCGATGCAATCGCGCGATCTCTGCGGCGCTCCACGGCGCCGGGCGCGGCACCGGACGGGCGGCCGCAGCCGTTTGGTTCGGTCTAGGCGCAGGGGCGCGCGCAGCACAACCGCGCAGGAGCGACCAGATCGCGAGTGCGATGACGGCCAGCACCACGACGAGGATGAGGCGGCGTCTAATGCCGCGAGAGCGCTTCGATCTTCTCTTGTAACGTACGCTGTTCTTCACGCAGGCTATCGAGGTCCGAGCGCAGAGCGCTCACTTGAGAGGGAACTTTTGCCGCTTCACGGATCCGCATTGCGGCTTCGGCGGCGTCGCGCCGGATGCGGCCGTCGAAGCCGCTGACGGCAAGGCGATCGAGCGCCGGCAGCGCGCTCGGATCTTCGAGCGCCTCGGCCGCTGCGATCGCTGCCAACGCAACCAAAAACATCGGATCGTCGAGCAGCTGCACGATCGCATCGGCGATCCGCGCTCGCGCTTCGTAGAGCAGTTCGCCAGCGCGTGCAAGCGCGCCGGCGGCAACGCGGCGCAAGCCTTCGTCACGGCCCAATCGCACGGCGTCGAGCAACGGATCGATCGCGCGCGGATCCGCGAGTTCGGCAAGTCCGCGCGCCGCACCGGCTTCGACCGTCGCGTTCCACGACGTGCCGCCGATCGCGGTAACCAGCGCGTCGAATGCGCGCGGATCGCGCGTCTTTCCGAGCGATGCGAGCGCCGCCGCACAGACGAAATACGACGGGTCGCCCTTCCCGAGCGCAAGCAGCGCGGTCGCGACGTCCGCAGCGCGGAACTCACCCAGCGCATCGGCAACGGCGCGCCGCACTTTCGGATGTGCGTGCCGCAGCGCGTTCAGAAGCAGCTCGCGCGCCCACGGTGCGCGCGTTTTGCCGATCGCTTGCGCGGCTTCGGCGAGCACCCCCCAAAACGGATCGCGCTCGAACGCCGCGCGCAGCCCCTCGCGGGCGCCTTGCGAACCGTCCTTGGCGAGTTCGCGCGCCGCACGAATGCGCGCAACCGGATCGGGATCGCCTCGCAAAGCGGCGGCTGCGAACGTCGGACCGAGTTTGTACGTGATGCTGCCGAGCAGCGACGCGCCGGGGTCGAAGCGCACCAGCTTCGGCTCGAAGTCGAGCGGGACGGTCACGGTTTCGTGCGCACGCTCGACGCGTACGCGAATGCGCCGCTCGCCCGCCAGCGGTCCGGGGCCGGCGTTCGCAGCAATCGCCGCGGGAACGCCGGCGCAAAACCCGAGATCGACGTCGAATCGATACGGCGGGTTCTCATCGTCGACGGTCTGCTTTTGTTCGATCGTCACGGTGGCGGCTTTGCGCTGAGCGTCCCAACTCACGCCGATCTCGACTTCGGGATGGCCGCCGCGATAGACCCATTGGTCGAAGAACCCGCGCAAGTTACGGCCAGTCTCTTCTTCGATCGCACGAACCAAGTCGATCGTTTCAACCGTGCGCTGCGCATTGTCGCGCACGTAACGGCCGATCGCGCGCCAGAAGCGGAGATCACCGAGCTCGCAGCGCAGCATGTGCAGCACGGCGCAGCCCTTCTCGTAGAGATGGCGGTCGAATACTTCGATCGGATCGCGGAAGCGGTTGCACACGATCGGGCGCCGGTAGCGCTCGCTGTCTTCCTCTAGATAGCGTGCGACGCAGCCGAAGACGTCGTAGAGATACTCGTCGTATCCGAGGTCGACTTCGCGCCAGATGCATTCGAAGTACGTCGCGAAGCCTTCGTTCAGCCAAGCTTGCGACCAGTCGCGGCAGGTGAGCAGATCGCCGAACCACTGATGCGCGAGCTCATGTGACACGAGCGGATCGCTCGAAAAATCGAGATGGGCGCGTTCGTCGTGAAGCGTGCGGTCGGTCTGTGTCGTCGCCGACGTGTTCTCCATACCGCCGAAGATGAAGTCGCTCACGGCGATCTGCGAATAGCGCGCGTACGGATACGGCGTTCCGATAGCGCGCTCGAACGCCTCGATCATCCTTGGCGTGTTGCCGAACGAGCGCGCGCCGTCGGCTTCGCGGCCCGGAAGCACGTAGTAAAAGACCGGCACGCTGCGTGCGCCGGCGTCGCCCTGGCGCGCCTCGATGAACGGCCCCACCACCATTGTCATGAGATACGTCGAGTGCGCAACGTCCTCGCGATAGGTGTAGATCGTGCGATCGCCTTCGTCCCTGCGCTCGACCAGCGCACCGTTCGACAGTGCGAAGAGCCCCTTGGGGACGATGACGGTCGTCTGGGTAGTTTGCTTCTCGGAGGGATAGTCGAGCGCGGGGAACCAATAGCGCGCATTCTCGTCCTGGCTCTGCGTCCACGCCTGGCGCACCTTGCGCGGATACTGCGGCGTCGGTTCGATGAAAAAAAGCCCATGCCGCGGGCGCGTTACGCTGTACGCGATCCGGAAAGTAGCGCGCTCATGTGGGGCAAGCGGCGGCTCGAACCGGACGTCGAGCTTCTCGTCACGTGCCTCGAATGCAAGCGGCTTCCCGTCTCGCTCCACCGAGGCGATCGCGAGATCGACGGCGTTCAGGACGAGCTGCTCGACCGGTTCGTCGTACGCACGTACCGTCGTGGTGCAGATCCCTTCGAGCGAACGGCGTTCGAGGTCCGGTTCGAGGCGGAGATCGATGTGTTCGACGGCGACCGACTTGTCGGGACCGTATTGCAATGGGGAACCGGGTAGCGCGAAAGCGCGGTGCGTCTCATTGTCATCGCGATATTTCATGGACGCTTCGCGTTTCGCCCGTCGGCCTGCGTCAACCCCCCGGTGACCGCGATCACCGCTCCGGTCATAAAGTCTCGCTCGGGCGCCACCAAAAACCGCACGACGTCGGCAATGTCGTCGACGCTGCCGGGGCGTCCGCGCGGATTGGAACTTTCCTGAAAGCGGGCAGCTTCACGGCTTTGACTTTTGTCGCGAATGTCGCCCGGTTCGATCGCGTTGACGGTCACGCCGTTCGGCGCCTCTTCGATCGCCAGCGTGCGCGCGAACGCGATCAACGCGCTCTTCGAAGCTTGATAGAGGCTGAACCCGCGAAACGGCAGCGTCGCGCTCGACCCGTTACTGCCGAAAACGACGATACGGCCGAACCGTGCTTCGCGCATCGCCGGCAACACGGCGCGGGTCGCGAGCACAGCGCTGCGGACGTTGGCTTCGAAGAGCCGATCGTAATCGTCCAGCGTGAGGTTGGCAAAACGCTTGACGGTGAGTGCCCCGACGCCGTGGACCAACGTATCGATCGGGCCGTGATCGACGACCAGGCGTTCGAGCGCTGCGGCGATCGCCGCAGCCTCGCCGGAGAAATCGACGTGCGCCGCGCTCGACGTTGCACCCGCGGCCTCGATCGCACGCAGCGCTGCACCGGGTTCGCTCGCGCGATAGGTAATGGCAACGTGCTGGAAACCGTCGGCCGCAAGCGCGGCGGCGATGCCGGAAGAGAGGCCGCTCCCGCCGCCGGTGACGAGCGCGCGGCGCGCGCGGGGCATCATCGAACCGCGCGCATCTGCTCGAGGACGCGAACGAAGCTTGCGGTATCGATCGCACCCGGAACCAAGAACTCGTCTTCGAAGACGAAACTCGGCACCGCCGTGATCCCGCGTTCGAATCCGTCCACCAGTTCGCGGCGCACCTCGTCGACGCCCCGATCGCTTTCGAGATACGCAGCGAGTTCTGCGCGGTCCAGACCCAGTCGCGCACCTGCATCGGCCAGTACGCCGTGGTCGCTCACGTCGAGACCATCCGTGAAGTACGCGCGGAAGAGCTGCTTTTCGAGATCGCGATCGAGGCCGTACTCGCGCGCATACGCCATCGCTCGATGCGCATCGAACGTGTTCGCGGTCAGCGCGCGGTCGAAGTCGAAGGTCAAGCCCTCGCTCGCGGCTTCGCGCGTAACCCGTTCCAGTATCGCGGGGGCTTCGGCACCGAATTTCGCGGCATACCGCTCGCGCGCCGGGATTCCGGGAATCGGTGCGTCGGGATCGAGTTGGAACGGATGGAGCCGGATCGTCACCTCGCCGTCGAACAGCACGAGCGCGCGTTCAAAACGTGAGACCCCGATGTAGCACCACGGGCAGACGACGTCGCTCCAGATGTCGATTCGCACCCGTGGTGCTTCCCGTTTTACACGGTGAAATCCCAGCTCGTCGAGAAGGAGGCGCCCTCTTGGGTCACGCCGCTGACACGAATGGTGTGGCGTCCCGGGTAGAGGGGGCGATCGGGCGTGTATTGGAACCCGTCGCTGCTGACATCGACGGCTCCAGTGATGTCGCGTCCGTCGAGCGTAACGTGCACCGAATCGCGGCGCACCGGCCGCGCGAAATCGGCCGAGATCGCCGGATCGCGATCGCGCGTCATGCCGACCGGCTCACGATTGGTGACGTACGCCCCCGCGTTCATCGGTTGCTCCGGCGGAGCATTGTAAGCGTTGCCGCGGTAACCGCTGGCCGAATGCCCGTGGGCGCTGTAGATCGCTACGGTCGAGGTGTTATTGTTCCAGTTGACCGACGCGCCGAGCGCCTGGGCGATGAAGCGCAGCGGCACGAGCGTCGTTGCGTTCTCGATAAACGGAGGTGAGTCGAGTGTTTCGGGCTGACCGTTGACGGTCGCCTGGGTGGAGCCGATGTGCAGCGAAACGTTGCGGCCGTTACCGGTCGCGTTGATCGTGCCGTTCTGGTACACGACGCTCGCCCCGAGTTGTTCGAAGATTCCGCGGAGCGGAACGAAGACGCGCCCGGCCTGTTCGACCGGCGGCTGAGGGAAGTTCATCGTTTGCCCGTTCACGATGACGGTGACGCCGGCGCTCTGCTGCGCGAGGGCCGGCGCGATGACCGCGGCAGGAAGTAGCAGCGCACACGCCGCGGCGCCGAGTAGACGTTGTATCATGCTCCGCTTTTACCCAGCCATGTTGGCGCTGCTAAACTATCGCGGGTGAGGTCTCCAGTTCGGAGACAACAGCCTTGCGGTCGGCGCGTCGGTCGAAGAAACCGATCCAGGTGTTGTAGATCATCGGCACCAGGAAGAGCGTGAGGATCAGCGAGCTGAGCAGGCCGCCGATGATGACGGTACCGATCGCTTGCCTCCATTCGCCGCCCTCGGCGAAACCTAGAGCAAGCGGCAGCATGCCG
Organism: Candidatus Baltobacteraceae bacterium; assembly: GCA_035502855.1. Taxonomy (NCBI): domain Bacteria; kingdom Bacillati; phylum Vulcanimicrobiota; class Vulcanimicrobiia; order Vulcanimicrobiales; family Vulcanimicrobiaceae; species Vulcanimicrobiaceae bacterium. The sequence goes on along the minus strand of DATJTX010000031.1, from coordinate 33,680 downwards.
AAGATCATCGCCGCGGTCGTCATGATGATCGGACGGAAGCGCGTCGCCGCCGCCTGCAGCACCGCATCGCGCACGCGCATCCCGCGCTTGCACAGCGTGTTCGAATAGTCGACCAGCAGAATACCGTTCTTGGCGACCAACCCGAAGAGCATGATGATCCCGAGCATCGAGACGATGTTGAGCGATTGTCCCTGATCCGGCTCGAGCCGGCCCATGAGCGCCAGGAAGATCAACGCGCCGATGATCGCCATAGGAACCGAGAACATCACGATCAGCGGTTCCACGAAAGATCCGTAGAGGATCACCATCAGCATGTACACGAGCATGAACGAAAGGATCAGCGCGATGCCCATGTTGGTGAACGTTTCTTCCATGAACTGCGTGTCGCCCTGGGCGGTCGTACTCACGCCTTGGGGGAGGAAACCGGGCTGCTTGAGCTTCGCTTCGAGCGGCGCGGTCACCGCGCCGAGCGAGTAGCCGGGGAGCACGTCACCGAAAACGTTCACGACGCGCTGGCGGTTGAGGCGCTCGATCTTCGTCGGCGCCGTCGCCCACGTGAACGTCGCAACCGACGAGATCGGTACGAGCGTGCCGTCGTTGGCACGAACGCGCACGTTCTCGAGCTGCGCAACGTTGGTGCGATCGGCGCCCGGGAATTGCACGCGCACGTCTACCAAGCCGGTCGAGGTTCGCACCTTGGTCGCGACCGCGCCCGCAATCGCGATGCGCGCAACCGTCGCAACGTCAGCCGGGGAAACGCCCAGCACGGCGCATTTGGCGGGATCGACGTCGACGTTGAGGCGCGGTGCACCGTTTTCCGCGCTGGTCTGCACGTTCACCGATCCCGGCGTCGAGCGAAGAACCGATGCGACTTTTTCTGCCGCGGGAGCGATCTCGTCTTCCGGTCCTGAGAGCGCGTAGAAGATCTCCGCGCCCGACCCGTTACCGCTGTCGCCGGCCACTTGAAGTTCACCGCCCGGAACCAGATAGGCGAGCTTGCGTATTTTCGCAATGGTCGCGTTGGTGTCACCGCGGCGGTCGGGCTGCATGTCGGCGCCGAGCTGGGCATAGTTGCCGCCGATCGAGGATCCCCAACCCGACGGTTTACGCCCCACCGTGGAACTGACGTCCTTGACGCCGTCGATCTTCAAGATCGCGTCTTCCAATTGGGTCACATAGTGATCGGTCATCGTGATCGGCGTCCCCGGCGGATACGTGACGGTCATGTTGATGTGCCCGGTTTGCTCTTGCGGAACGAAATCGAAATTGATGCCGCCAAGCGCCGTCATTGCCGCACCCAAAGCGACCGGCATGAGGAACGTGAGAACGGTCAGGGGGCGGAAGGTCCCCAGCGAGGCGAACCCGCGCGTGTAGCGGCGCCCTCGGCGGACGAAAGCGGCAACGGCATACGCGAGAACGAGACCAGCGAGCCAGGCCGCGTCTACCCAGAGAGCGTTCATACCTCCACCGACGAGTGCTAGCGAATTGGTCAGCAGCAGCGTGCAGGTGAAGATCACAAAGGATCCGTGTTCGAGTGCGAACGGCAGCCACTTCGCGCGGTAGGCTTCGAGAATGCCGTCATAGCGGTGAACGAAGAGGTTGAGGATCAACACCGCCACGATCAGGATGCCGACGACCTTGAGCAAGATCACTTGGAACACCATACCTGCCACGAACGCACCGACCGCGGTCAGGAACAGCGCCGCATTGACGACCGCACTGTCGAGCGCCAGCAGCCACTTCGGCGTCGCCTCGGAACGCTTTTTGACGCTCCATTTCGCCGCCAGGAGCGGCGTGAGCGTAAAGGACACCAGAAGCGAGAAAAGCGTCGCGATCACGATCACGGCGCCGAACTCCTTCAGGTACGCGCCGACGATGCCGGGCAAAAAGGCGACGGGCAGGAACACGACCACGTCGACCATCGTGATCGCAATCGCGGCATTACCGATTTCCGTGCGCCCGTTGATTGCAGCGCTCATCGGGTCTTCGCCGAGATCGCGGTGGCGCGTGATGTTTTCCAGCACGACGATCGAGTCGTCCACCAAGATGCCGATGATCAAGGAGAGTCCCATCATCGACATCGAGTCGATGTGGAAGCCGAGCGCGCGCATGACGATGAACGTGGAGAGAATCGAGGTCGGTATCGCAAGGAAGATGACGGCCGCGTTGCGCCAAGCGTGGAGAAAGAGCAGCATCACGATCGCGGTGAGGAAGATGCCTTCGATCAGAGATTGTCCCACGCCGAGCAACGACTTCGCGGTGTAATCCGCCGGTGCGTCGATCTCCGTGAACTTGAGCTGCGGGAACTGGGACTCGATCGTTTTCATGCGCTCGCGCGCGATCTCGGTCGCCTTGATCTCGTCGCTGTTGATGTCGCGGCCGATGCTGAGATAGACGCGCGGCAAGCCGTTGTAATGGGAGATCGTGCGCATCTCGACGTGGCCGTCCTCGACCCGCGCGACGTCGCCGATTTTGAGGGACTTCACCGGATAGTTCAACACCGCTACCGGTGAAAGCGGTATCGCGGCGATGTCGCTGGCGTGATCGATGTAGGCGTGGATCGCGACCGTCGCTTCGCGCGTCGGCTGCGTCATGATTCCGCCCGGCACGTTGGCGTTGTTGTAGGAGACCGCGTTGTAAATATCTTCCAGCGTTGCACCGGTTCCGACGAGTGCAACGGGATCGGGATAGACGTGGAACTCGCGGTCCGCCGTACCATAGACGTTGACGCTCGCGACGTTGGGGATTTGGCTGATCAGCGGCTTGATCTGGTTATTGACGAGGTCGGCGATCTGCGGCTGCGAGAGCGAGTCCGAGCTGACCGCAATGTCGAGCAGCGGCTCGCTGCTGCCGTTCTTATACACGCCCGGTGGATCGAGATCGGTCGGCATGTACACGCGGGCCGTGTCGACTCGGCGCTGCACGTCGACTGCGGCAAGGTCCAAATCGGTGCCGAGCTTGAACTGCACGACGATCGTCGCCGTGCCTTCCTGGGCCGTCGCGCTAATAAGATCGAGGTGGTCGATGCCGTCGAGCTGATCTTCGATCGGTTTGATGACCAGCTTCTCCATGTCTTGCGGCGAGGCGCCGGGATAGGACGCGTCGACCTCGACGATGGGGAACGTCGTGCCCGGCGGATTGTTGCTGCGCCCCAGCTCGAAATACGAAATCGTCCCGAAAACGACCAGCGCCACGAAAATCATGGCCGTGATCACGGGGCGACTGATGGCGAAGCGCGTTAACCACACAACGAAACTCTCCCGAGGCAGCTATGCCTACCACTACGGGCGAGGCTCGGCCGTTGTTTCAATGCCTAAGGGGCCTTCCGGCTCTCGATGCGGTGCTAGTAACGCGGCCTCCCGCCGTCTCCGACGACGTCACCCATAAGAAGCATCCAGGCGTCGCCAACGCCGCCGATGAGCGCTAGAACAATGGCCGCCACGAGCCAATAAAGTCCGCTCGATTGACCACATACGAGCGTTGCGCCCGAGATGAGCGTGACCAGCGTGGTCAGCAGGCCCGGTGGACCGATGTTGCGCAACCGGTCGAGTGGCGTGATCGCTTTGTTCATACGGCTCACGACAACAAGCCCCGTCCCATACAAGCAGTCAATGACCACGAGTTCCGCGCCCAACACGCGAACCGACTGATGCGGGATGGCAAGCACAACCGACGCGATCAGCGGAAGCATGAAGATCAGAAGGGTCTGAATCGTTCGCCCTCGCAGCGCGGCGTGTTTTACGATCCACTCGCGGTTTAGTTGGACGGCCACAAAGAGCAGGCCCAACAAGGTCGCGCTCGCGCCGGCCGCAATCTGGGCCACCACGCTCCAATCCTGAATCATCGCTGTTGAATTGGTGCGCAAGACTGAAGGGTCCCGCCGCGCTAACGCGCGGCCGGGCATCCTGCCCTCGGGACCTCTACGCGCGTCCTGCGCGTGACTCGAAGTCGCTTCGCGTTCGAGTCCGTAGTCTTGCGCACCAAAACCAAAGGGCCCATTTCAGGGCCCTTTGGTTTTGGTGCGCAAGACTGGACTCGAACCAGCACGAGATTGCTCCCGCTAGCCCCTCAAGCTAGTGCGTCTACCAATTCCGCCACTTGCGCGCATGAGGGTTCTTTTTGGACAACTGCGCTAGTTTATAGCCTACTTCATGTTCGGGTCAAGGGCGTCGCGCAGGCCATCGCCGATGTAGTTGATCGAGAGCACGGTGAAGAGGATGCACAAGCCGGGGAAGACCGCCGCCCACCATGCGATTTGGAGGTTGGCCTGCGCGTCCGAGAGCATGTTACCCCACGACGCGGTCGGCGGCTGGATGCCGAAGCCCAAGAACGAGAGCGTGGATTCGAGCACGATGACGTTGGCCACGTCGAGCGTGGCCTGCACCACGATCGGGGCGACGGCGTTGGGCAAGAGGTGCCGGAAGATGATTCGCAAGTCGCCGTTGCCGACGGCCCGCGCCGCCTCGGTGAACTCGCGTTCGCGCAGTACGAGAAACGAGGCGCGCACCAAGCGCGCCACCGTCGGCCACGAAAGCGCCCCGATGATCAGCACGATCACCCAAAAACTGAGCGCGGCCTTGTTCGAGCTCGCGGCCACGATCGCGGTCAGTACCAGCAATAGCGGCAGGAGCGGGATCGAGAGGAACACGTCGGTGATGCGCATGATCAGCCAATCGACCCAGCCGCCGTAGTAGCCCGAGAGCGAGCCGAGCGTCACGCCGATGAGCAATTCGAAGAGGACGGTGAAGATGCCGATCGTCAGTGAGATGCGCGCGCCGTAGAGCAGGCGCGAGAGCAGATCGCGGCCGACCTCGTCCGTGCCGAGCGGATGTCCGCCGCACAAGATATGATCCTGGAAACACGGCGGCAGCGGCGTTCCCTGCCAGTGCACGTTGTCGATCGCGTTGGGGTCGAACGGTGCGAGCAGCGGCGCCAGAACCGCGCATAACACGATGATCGAAAGCACAACGATGCCGGCGACCGCGAGACGGTGACGGCGCAGACGGGTCCAAAACGTGACCTTCGAATAGACGGCGTCGTCGTCGTCGAATGGGTGCGCGCTTGCCGGAAGCGTCGATGCCATCGGTTTAGTCGTATCTCACGCGCGGATCGAGCCATGCGTAGAGTAGGTCGGCGATCAGGTTGGAGAAGACGACGGCCACCGCGATGATCAGCAGATAGCCCATCATCAGCGCGATGTCGCTCTGCTGCAGCGCGGCATAGAACATGCGGCCGGCGCCGGGCCAGGCAAAGATCTGCTCGGTCACGATTGCGCCGCCCAAAACGCCGGGAAACGAGAGCGCGACGATCGTGACGACCGGAATGAGCGCATTCTTCAGGCCGTGCTTGAACAGAATCGTGCCCGGGCCAAGTCCCTTGGCCGCGGCCGTGCGCATGTAGTCGGTCTTGGTCACTTCGAGCAGCGAAGAGCGCATGAAGCGGCTGTACAACGCAAGATTGAGCAGCGCGAGCACGATGACCGGGAGCACGAGATGTTCGATCGCGTCACCGAACGTGCACGTGTCGGTACTGCATCGCCCTGCCGACGGCAAGACGATCTCGTATCCCCCGGGAAGCGGAATGCCATGCACCGCGAAGAGCAGTTGCAGCATCAGGGCGAACCAGAAGACCGGCATCGACTGGCCGAAGAACGCCAGCGTCGTGATGAAATAATCGGCAAACGAGTACGGACGCACCGCGGAAAACATACCGGCCGAAAGCCCGATGCCCAGCGCGACGACGAACGAGACGCCCATGAGTTCGATCGTCGCACCGATCCGCTGACCGATCGCTTGTAGAACCGGCTCGGAATTGCTGGTCGAATACCCGAAGTCGCCGTGGAAAATCTGTCCGAGCCAGGCCAGGTAGCGATACCAGATCGGCTTGTCGAGTCCGAGATTGTGCTTGAGCCGTTCGATGTCGGCCGGCGTGATGTGCGGGTTCTGCAGATACGGCGCAAGCGGGCCGCCTGGAGCGTTATTCAAGATCACGAACAGAATGATCGAGATCAGGAGCAACAGCGGGATGGCCGCGAGCGTCCGGCGCAGGACATAGGTAAACACGAACGGCGGCTAGTTAAGAGCCCCGGCCCCGCGCACCTTCATCCGCTCTTAAGCTGCGGCTAACTTCTGCAGGCCGAGGATCTCGCGCGCCTCGTCGGGGGCGGCGATCGGCCGTCCGGCCTCCTCGGCGATACGAGCCACGCGCGCCACCAGTTCCTCATTGCGCGCCAAGCGCCCGCGACTGTAATACAGGTTATCTTCCAGGCCCACGCGCACGTGGCCGCCCATCGCGATCGCCGCCAACGCCATCGATACTTGTGCGCGTCCGATTCCGGCAACCGACCACGTGCAGCCCAGCGGAAGGTTATCGACCAGGTCGCAGAGATTCTGGACCGTCGCCTCGAGCCCGCCGGGCACCCCCAGCACGAAGTCGACGTGTTGCGGGAAATTCAGCAGACCTTCCTTGGCCAGACGGCGCGCGTTGGCGATGTGTCCCTTATCGAAGATCTCGAGTTCCGGGCGAACGGCGTACTGGCGCATCTTCGCAAGGATGCCGCGCATGATCGGAAAGCTGTTTTCGAAGACGTCGTCGCCGAAATTCACCGTGCCGCAGGTCAGCGTCGCCATTTCGGGACGCAGCTGGAGCACGCTCGCCCGCTCTTCGGGTGTCATCCCGATCGCGCCGCCGGTGGAAAATTGGACGATGAGGTCGCTCGCGCCGCGGATCGCGTCGTAGGCTTGCTTGAATCGCGCGAGTTCGTGCGTGTTCGTGCCGTCGTCGTTCCGGCAATGCACGTGAACGATCGACGCGCCCGCGGCGCGGATCGCGCGCGCCGTCTCCGCGAGCTTGGCCGGCGTGTGCGGCAAGTGCGGCGTTTGATCGAGCGTGACTTCGGCGCCGACCGGAGCGCAGGTTATGATCAGCGGCTGCATCCGAGCAAGGTTCAGCGCGGCAAGTGGAACTCCGCCCAGCACGCGGCTAGCACGACCGCCACCCGGATGAAGACGATCGACTGATGCACCCAACTGCGCTCCGGAAAGCGCTCGAGGGTCCACGAGAACAAGTACACCGCGAGCGTATATACCGGAATCCGCCACGTGTGCCAGTGCCATCCGCGGTCGAGAGCAAAAGTGAAGAGCACGATCAAACCGGCGATCGCAATTGCATCGAAGACGGTACGCTGTTTCATCTCAGATCCATCGTTCTCAGGTCCATCATTTTCAGGTCGATCATTCCGACTCCATCGCGCGATGAGCCGCGTCGATGACCGCGGGATCGATGCCGAGCAGTGCGGCCAGCGCGATCGCGTCAGCTTCCCGCGCCCCGTCGGCTGCGACCTCTTCCAACGTATAATCCATCGAGGCCGCCAGCGTTTCAAGCGCCTCTTCCAGATCGTCGCCCGCCGGTCGTTCGGGGATGCCGCGCAAACCCCGCACCGCGTAGTGCCGCGCCGCTGCCGCCTTGGCGATGCCGTCGAGGTGTGTTGCCGCGAATCCCGACGCATCTTCCTCGCGCAACCGTTCGATCACCGCGACCAGCAGCGCCTTACCTTCGCGCGGCGTCGTCGTGCGGGCAAACTCATCGAGCAGGAACAGCCGCGGTCCCGCGCGCCGGCCGAGCAAATCGCGCAGCCGCACGATCTCGCGCGCAAACGAAGAGAGGAGATCACCGGCGCTCGATTCGCCGTCACCGCCGATACCGAGCCACGCGATTTCGGAGAAGAGCGGAACGCGAGCACGCGCGGCCGGAACCGGCACGCCGAAGGCCGCACAGAGCGCGATGAATCCGCAGGTCCGCAGCGCGACGCTCTTCCCGCCCATGTTCGGCCCGGTCAACACGGCGATGCCGTCGAGCCGTACGTCGATCGCGGTGAACCTGCGTCCCTGCGTCTGGAGTTCCAGCGCGAGCGGTACGAACCGTCCGCCCTCGAACGAAAAGACTCCGTCATCGGCGAGTTCGGCGACGTGGCAGCGCTGTGCGCGCGTGAAGCGCGCGGCGGCGATCAACACGTCGCACTGACCGAACGCCTGCATCGCGTGGTCGAGCGCGGGAACGTGTGCGCGTATCGTCTCCGAGATGCGCGCTCGCACGGAACCCTCGGCACGCGCCACCTCCGCGGCGGTTTCGTCGCGCCGGCGCAGCGCCGCGAGCACGGTTTCATCGGCGTCGAGTTCGCACAGCAGATACGTCGGCGCCTCGCGAACGACGCGCACACCCGCCGGCAGCGGCCCGCGGAGATCCGCGCGCATCACGATGAATTCCGGCGGCGAGATCTCGCGCCCGAGCTCCTCGGCGACGGCGGCGTTTGCCCGGCCGCGCGCCGCCTCGTATTGCGCTTGCGCGCGTACGAACGCTGCGCGCACCTGCGCGAGCGAGTCATCGAATGCATCAGCGAGATAGAAACCGGGACGGGCGGTGCGCCCAGACTCGAGGACGCGCGCGCACTCGCGCAGCGGCGTGCTCGCGGTCCGGGGAAGATCGTTGCACGCGGCCGTGAGCGCATCGAGCCGCTCGCACGCCTCGAAGAATCGCTGCAACTCGAAAAAATTCGCGTCCTCGAGCACGTCGCCCATCGAAGCGCGCGCGATGGCCGAGGTCACGTCGGGAACGTGCCGCGCGACCTCGCGCGCCTCATCCAGTTGCTCGGAGTCGAGAGCGGCAGCGATTCGTTCGATTCGCGCGGCACGCGCGCGGGCCTGCGCCGCTCGATGCGGCGCGAACGGCAAAAGATCACCGAAGGCGGCTTCACCGTACGAGCTGCGCGGTTTGAGCGCTTCACGAAGCCAACCAAAGCCGATCGCCGCAGCGGTCGGGGCATCGACCAGCCGGCCCGGCCTCATGCGGCGCGCTCCGCCGCATACACATCGAATGTCGGAAGCCCGGTCGCGCGCGCGACGCCTTCGGCCAGAGCGCGCGGGCTGAAGGAGCGGTCGCCGCCGATCGAGGCGACCGTCGCAGCAATGACGCGCAGAGGGCGTTCGCAGCGGATCCGCAGCCGCTCGAAGGCGTGGAGCACGGCCTTTCCGCGGAGCACGATCTGCGTTGGATCGCGGACCACGATCGCGCGCTGCTCGCGGGCATGGATCAGTTGCGCCACGCGCGCAGGCGTAAGCGCGCCCTCGATCGCGAGCGCTTCGCCGCGACCGTCGTAGCGCGGCGTCTGCAAGCGCACAACGAGCGCACGCACGTCGTCGACGATCTCGCCGATCGTTGCCGCACCTGCGGCGCCGCACGCCACCACGATCGCGTCATCACCACCGGCCAGCGCGGCGACGCGATCGACCGCGCCGTCGACGATCGCGATCCCGGCGTAGTCGACGAGCCGATCCACGACGGCGCGGACCGCCGATGCGTTCGGTGGTCCGATCAGCTCGTAGTGCGCGCCGCAGCGTACGCGAGCAAAGACGAGCACGCCGGCCGCCGTCGTGATGGAGGAGAGTGCGAGCAGTTCGCTCGCGGGAGACGCGGGTAAGACGTCGCGCGCGGTGGCGATCACCGTTTGCGGTTCGAGCCAGAGTCGCGGCTTTGCGATCGCATCAACGGCGTCGACGGCTTCGCCGTCGCGGCCGATCGAGGCGATTCCGGGGAAGGATCCCGTCGCCGTGCACGCCCGGTAGACGGCGCGCAGCGCGACGGTCTTACCGACGTTCTTAGCCGTGCCGGCCACGAACAGCGACCGCGCGCCGCTGGCCCGCCAGAGCTGCAAAATCGATTCGCCGACGCGCGCGTGCATAGCCGCGCGTTTCGCTAGCCGGCGTGCAGTGCCTTGAGCGCGATGAATGCGGCCCCGGTCAGTGCAAGCAAAACGCCGCCGAGTGTCTCGGCAGCGTCTTCCACGCGCGTGCCGAGCGCGCGGCCGAGGCTCAACCCGAGCGTCGTGGCAAGGACGGAAACGACGCCGATCGTGACGAGCGCCACGACCAAGGGCACGCCGATGTAGAGGATCGAGAACCCGATGCCGAGTGAGTCGAGACTGATACCGAGCGAGGCGAGCAGAAGCCCCCAGCCGCTGTCCAATTCGAGCGCAGGGCGATCGCCCAGATTGCGCCGCGCCTCGATCGTCATGTAGACGCCGACCGCGACCAGCGCAACGTAGCCGAGGTATGCGGCACCGTCGCCGATCACGCGCCCAACCGCCAGGCCGAGCCCGGCGCCGATACAGTTCATCGCAATTTCCGCGCTCGCGAACGCGGCGCCGATACGGATCTTTGCCGCAGTCGAGGCGCCGCGCACACCGACGCCGACGCTCACCGCGAAGACGTCGAGCGCCAGCGAAAACGCTACGAGGAAAACCTTGATCAGAAGAAGGGCGCGCCTGAATACGAGTCGCGTTTGACCGATTGCGAGAGCAGATGAGTCACCGCTGCGCGCAGTTGCGAGATCGTGAAGGGCTTATTCAGGAAGAGATTGGCGCCGGCGTTCTTGGCGCGGCCATCCATCGCGTAGTTGGTGTGACCGGAGATCATCAGAATCGGGACGCCGCGCGTGCCGTCTTTTGCGCGCAGGCGTTCGACCAGATCGATGCCCGAGATTCCGGGCAGCATGAAATCGCAGATGATGATGTCGAATGGCCCCTGCCGGTCGACCGCAACGAGCGCGCTTTCGGCATCGTTGCACATGATCATCTCATATGGGCCCTTGCGCAAGACCGTATCGATCAGCGTGCAGATAGCCGGGTCATCGTCGGCGATCAATACCCGCCAATTGCGCTGAACCATCTCTTCAGCCATTCGTGTATGCCACTTTCACGCCTCGGATGGCCGCGTGAGGCTTTGGTAAATTTTCCATAATGACGGTCCGGCCGCCGCGGTGGTCGCACATCCCGCCTGGAACCTTCAGCTGCCCTGCGCCGCTCCCTCCGCAAACCTCACCCATTCGGGCCCGGCGCCGGGTTTTGGGAACCCGCGTCGTAGTCTAGTGCCCGAAATGGCCCTTATCGATCGACTTCTCGCTCCCAACTCGGGTTTCCAAAAGAACTTCTTCTTCCTCGCCAAGCGCTTTGTGGCGGGCGAAACCATCGATTCGGCGATCGCTGCGGTCCGCGAGCTCAATAGCGCCGGCATGACCGCAACACTCGACTTCCTCGGTGAGGACGTGCTCGAACGCGATGCCGCCCTCAAGACACGGGATACCTACCTCGCCGTGCTCGACCGCATCCGCGAGAGCGGCGTGCAAAGCAACGTTTCGGTTAAGATGACCGCCATGGGGCTGTTGATCGATCGACGGTTCGCGCTCGAAAACCTCACGCGCATCCTGCACGATGCGCAGCGCAACGCCGACCCGTTCGTTCGCATCGACATGGAGGGCTCGGCGGTCACTGCGGCCACGCTCGATCTCTTCGAGTCGGCCTACGCCAAGGATACGAACGTCGGCATCGTGCTGCAGGCCTATCTGCGGCGAACGCCTGCGGACGTTGCGCGCGCGATCGCAATCGGCGCGCGCGTACGCTTGTGCAAAGGGGCCTACGACGAACCGCCGGAGCTTGCGATCAAGGAGATGCCGGCGATTCGCGTTGCCTACCTCCAACTGGCGCACGAGCTGCTCGAGCGCGGAAACTACCCCGCGATCGCCACTCACGACCGCTCGCTCATCGACGAGGTTCGCGCGTTCACGCGCGAACGCGCCATCGCGAGCGATCGTTTCGAATTTCAGATGCTCTACGGCTGCCGCCCGCAGCTTCAGCGCGAACTGGTGGCGCAAGGTTACCGCGTGCGCGTCTACGTTCCGTTCGGAACGCATTGGGCCGGATATTTCTACCGCCGCGTGATGGAGCGGCGCGAGAACGCGCTCTTCGCGCTCTCGTCGATGTTCGCAAAGTAACGTGCGCGCCGTGGTGCAGCGCGTTTTGCGCGCAAGCGTTCGCGTGGAGGACCGAACGATCGGAAGTATCGGAGCCGGGCTCCTCGTGCTGCTCGGCGTCGCCGCTCCGGACGGCGACGACGACGCGCGGTACATGGCTGAGAAGATCGCGAATTTACGCATCTTTCCCGACGAGGGCGGACTGATGAATCGCAGCGTGCTCGAGACCGGCGGCTCGATTCTGCTCGTTTCACAATTCACGCTGCACGGCGATGCGCGCAAGGGACGGCGCCCTTCGTTCATCGCCGCGGCGAAGGAGCCGCTGGCAAGTGAACTCTACGAACGCACCGGACGCGAGTTGGAGCGGTTGGGCCTGCACGTCGAGTACGGCGAATTCGGCGCCGACATGCAGGTCGAACTGGTCAACGACGGGCCGGTGACGATCCTACTCGATTCGCAGCGCGCGTTCTAAGTGCTAGAGATCGACGTCGTGCTAGAGATCGACGTCGGCGATTCGCTCGATGCGGATGACCTTGTCGGATTCGGTGAGCCGGCCGAGTACGTCGAAGCCGCCGCACACCGCGCCGAAGACCGTGAAGGCGTTGTCGAGATGGTACTGTGGGGAGAGCGTGATGTAGTACTCGCTGCCGGCCGAGTCCCGAATCGGCGTGTTCGTTTTCTCGTCGTAGTTCAGGCCCATGGAGATCACGTAACCGTTCTGTTCCAGCGGATTTTCTTCGGCCGGAATCGAGTAGCCGGGTCCGGGCGCGTTCTTGGCGTCCTGCTCGCCGGTCTGCACGACGAAATCGGGCACGATTCTGAACCACTGGTTGTTGTCGAAGAAGCCGCGGTTCATCAGATTGAGAAAATTGGTCACGGTCAACGGCGCCCACTCCGGATAGAGCACGACGTAAATGTCGCCTTCGCTCGTCACGATACGCAGACGCGGATGCTCGCCGTGCGCCGGAGCGGTCATTTCGGCTGCGGTTTGCGGCAGCAGCGAGGGCGCCGTCGGGACGTCGGCCGGCCGCGGAGCGCCCGGGGCGACCGGGTGGCGCGGCAGCGCCGGCAGCGCCGCGTACGGATCGGGGCGGACGGGCGGAACGTGGACAAACGCCGGAATCGCGGTCCAGTGCTGGGTCAGCGTTCCGCCGCGCAGCAGACGGATCGACTCGGCGGTCTGCTCCTGGACGCGCCAGGATCGATCGTTTAGCAGCGGCTGCAGCTCCGCTGCGCGCGCCGGGCCGGTGAGATGCCCGTAGGCCCGGACGGCCTCGATCCGTACGACCTCGTCCGGATCGCGCAGACCGGCGCGAAGGGTCGCCAAAGGCACCCCGGCGGCGTAGTCACGGAAGATCGTCCACATGATCCGCTCCCGGACTCCCGCATCGCGTTCTTGCCCGTAGGCCGTCGCCAGGGCAGCCGCGATGTGCCGGCCCGCCGGCGAGCCGGCAAAGAGCCCGAGCGCAATCGCGGCGCGCCCGCGAACGACCGGTGAGAAGCGTCGCTCAGCCATCGCTGAAACCAGCTGGCGCACCGCCGTCGCCTCGGCGCCGGCGGGCAGTTTGCGCGCCTCCTCGTAGCGGCCAAGGGCGTCGATGGCGGCGATTTTCACTGCCCCGTTGCGGTCGCCTCGGACCGCCGCGGTAACGGCCGGCGCGTCGCTTCCCAGCCCAATCAAACCTAAGCCGTATATGCTGAAGGCTCGGACGGCAGCACGCGGATCGTGGAGGTGACGTTCGAGTAGCAAGACGCCATCCGGTTGCTTGGTTCTCCCGATCGCGAGCGCAGCACGTGCTGCCGTCGCGGCATCGGGCGAAGCGAGGAGCGCGGCCAACCGGCCGCCGCCGAGCGAACGGTGGGATTCGAGCGTGAGGATTTCCGACCGGTCGCCGGCAGAGACCGCACCCACCAATAGGGCGGCGGCCACAAGCAGCGGCCGAACCAACCAAGATCTCGATTCTCGCATCCGTCCCCCAAACCAATAGCACCGAACCTGCGTTCTAGTATATGCACGATGATAGCCGTCCCTTTGGACGGCTGCCCACAGGTGGAAAAGAGAGCAAGCATGGCAACCCCCGACAGCGGTAAGAAGACCAGCGGCATGTCCGTCCGCGAAGCAGGCCAAAAAGGCGGCGAAACCGTCAAGAAAAAGTACGGACCGGAGTTCTACGAACAGATCGGACGTAAAGGCGGGCTGGCCACCAAGCAAGCTCACGGTCACGAGTTCTACGAGCAGATCGGTAAGAAGGGTGGAAAGAAAGGTGGCGAAGCCACGCGCGACCGCTACGGCCCAGACTTCTACGAACGAATCGGACAAAAAGGTGGCCAGAAAGTCAAGCAACTCATCGAAGAGGGGAAGCGCGCAGCCGCTGCGCAAGAAGCGGAGCGCGAAAAGCGCGCAAGTTAGTTTCCTGACATTGATCGCGGCGAGCGTGATGCTCGCCGCAGTTGCTCCGTTTTCACCGATCCGCGTAAGCGCTTTTCCACTCCAAACGCCGCAGGCGCCGGTCAGTGCCTCACCGATCCCGACGCTCAAAGCAGCGCCGAATGTTTTGCCGTTCGGTTCGTCGCTCACGTTCGTGCTCGACGGCACGATCTCGTCGTCGAAGTCGAAGGCGGGCGAAATCGTGCAGGCGCATCTCGAGCGCGCGCTCGTGCTCGAAGGCGTGACCGTCTTGCCGGCCGGCTCGCCGGTGCAGATCAAGATCGCCGACGCGTCACCGGCTTCGAATCCCGATATCTACGGCTATGTCGACATCTATTTTCGCCCGCTCGCGCTTCCCGACGGGAGCCTGATCCCGCTGCACGCACCGGCGTCGCATCTGAGCGTCCACGTTTCCGCCGGTCACGAGTCGACGGCGGACGTGGAGAACACGGTCGGCGACATCTTCGCACCAACGCTGCTGCTTCACGTTTTTCGCAAGGGCCGCAACTTCGTGCTCGAACCCGGCGCGCGCATCAAAGCCGTTACCGATGCGACCGTCCTGCTCGAGAGCGGCGGCACGGTCGCGGTCGAAACGCCGGCGCCGTTGATTCTGGACGCCGAGACGCCGATCTCGTCTTTCAAAGCCATGCCGATGGCCTCACCGCCGGATAACTACAAACCGCCGCTGCCGGTACCGTCGCTGACGCCCGGGAGGCCGACGATGTCGTCGGGATTACCGTCGCCGGTCTCGGCACTCACACCAAACCCGGTTCTACCGACGCCCCCCGTCTAATCCAAAGGAGCCGCACGTGATTTTTCGATATTTCACCGCGCTGGCCGCGCTGGCCGCGCTCGCCACCGGCGTCGCGCTCGGCGCAGCCGCGTTATCTCCCAAACCCCACGGCGCCGAGATCGCCTTCGTCGCGAGCATCCAAAAAGATCTGAACGCGCGTTTCCCAACCATCGCCGATGCCGAGAAGGCCGGCTATTTCCGCTATACCAACGAGGACGACACCGGGGCGATCAGTTACGTCAACCTGCGATGGACCTCGAACGACCCCCAGCACCCGAGCCAACTCTGGTACGGCGTCAACGGCAAGCTGCTCGGAGCCGACTTCTCACAGCCGTACTCAGCCGGAAATCCGCCGAAACTCTGGGGCGTCGCCCCGAGCCGCTGGATTCAATTCGGCGCGCACGTTCATTACGTGCTCAACCAGAGCGGCATGATGGCCTACGGGCATTCCACGTCGGTCAAGAAGTTCGAGGCGGCCGGCGGCAATATCAACGATCCGCAAGCTGCGACGCTGGTGAAGATGGGCCTGGCAAAAAACGTCAACGCCGTAAAAGCGGTCTTTCTCTTCCCGAACATCTGGGATCTCGAGGTTTGGGTGATGCCCAATCCCAACGGCGCCTTCGCGGATAAGAATCCGCTCGTGCATCCCAGCGCAAACGCCCAAAGCATGGACTAGCCAAATTCGGGCAGATTGGGTCCAGGTTTAGGAGGCGAGGTCCGAAGTTTACACATGGTAATCGAGGACCGAGCCGACGACAACATGGGCCCGATATGTCCGAATTTTATTCGTTGCTCCAGTAGTCTTTGAGAGCTTTTCCGCGCGAAGGATGGCGGAGTTTGCGGAGCGCCTTCGCTTCGATCTGGCGGATGCGTTCGCGGGTGACGCCGAATTCTTGACCGACTTCTTCCAGCGTGCGCTGATGACCGTCTTCGAGGCCGAAGCGTAATACCAGCACTTTGCGCTCGCGCTCGGTCAGGTTTTGCAGCACGTCTTGCATCTTCTCTTTGAGAAGCATGACCGACGCAGCCTCGGCGGGCGCGACCGCTTCCTGGTCCTCGATGAAGTCGCCCAGGTGTGAGTCTTCTTCTTCGCCGATCGGCGTTTCGAGCGAGATCGGTTCCTGCGAGATCTTCATGACCTCGCGCACTTTCTCGGGCGTCAGCGCCATCGCTTCGGCGATCTCTTCGACCGAGGGTTCACGGCCGAGTTCTTGGAGAAGCTGGCGCGAGACTTTGATCAGGCGGTTGATCGTCTCGACCATGTGTACGGGAATACGGATCGTGCGAGCTTGATCGGCGAGTGCGCGGGTGATCGCCTGGCGGATCCACCACGTCGCGTAGGTCGAGAACTTGTAGCCTTTGCGATAGTCGAACTTCTCGACCGCCCGAATCAAACCGAGATTGCCTTCCTGAATCAAATCGAGGAAGAGCATACCGCGCCCGACGTACTTCTTGGCGATCGAAACGACCAGACGCAGGTTGGCCTCGGTCAGCTGGCGTTTGGCCTCCTCGCCGTCGGTGACGATGCGCGAGTCGGCCGTCCCGTTGCGCTGCAATTCCAATTCGCCCGCTTCGATCCGCATCGCGAGCGATTTTTCTTGCTCCATGGAGAGCAAGGGCACGCGACCGATCTCTTTGAGATACATCCGGACCGGATCGTCGAGCGAGAGCCCATCGGGGATCGGTTCCTCTTGCTCTTCCTCAGGCTCACCCTCGGGCTTCTCGTCCTTTTGGTCGTCGATGATCTCGATACCGGCGCCCGTGATCTCTTCGAAGAGGCCGTCGATTTCGTCAGGGTTGACGTCGTCGAGCGCATCGAACGCCGAATTGATCTCTTCGTATGTCAGCGACCCGCGCTGCTTTCCGCGCGCGATCAGCTTCTTCTTCAGCTCGTCCAGCGTCAGCGTGGGCTGCGCTTCCGCAACCGCGCCGCCGGCTTTCTTACGTGCCACTTTCGACGTCACCCCCTTTAAAGATCGCAACGCACGTTGCGCGTTGCTCCGGCGCTTCGTTCGACTTTTTCCACTTCGCGGAAAAACCCGAACTGCGCGCCCCCACGCCGACGCTGCGGCGTGGGACCCCAAGGGTACTACGGCCCTTCGAGGCCCCGGTTGGGCTGTCGACTATCAGCCTGCGGGAGTTGTGTATCATTAGACTCGTGATTTTCGGTTTACTTCTTTAGTTTTAGTTTAAGATTCTCGAACTCACCCATGAGTTCCGATGGTACGGACTCACCCGCTTCGTACAGTTCATCGATCGAGCGGGAGAGCTCGGCGTACCGATTGGCCTCGTCCTCACGCGCCAATCGCTCGACGATTCGGTCCAAATGCGCGCGCCGCTCTTCGGTGTCGCCGTAACGAACCGTCGAGCTGCGATCCCGCTGCCCGAGCGATGCCAGCAGTTCGCGTGCTTCGTCGTCGTCCGCGCAAGCCGCGAGCACGTCCGCCGCCGTCCGCAGTTCGCTCCCATGTTCGAGGAGAAGCCGGTATGCGCGCCGGTACACGTCGCCGCGAAAACGAAGCGGATCGATCCGAGTCGCGTATTCGAGCACGAGTGTGGGATCTTCGACGGCGATTCCCAGTACTTCGCGTTCGAACGAGAGCGGTTCGACCGCATCAAACCTTCCGTTGACACGAACGTGTCGGCTCCCCGCGGCACTCGCTCCGTCGAGACGCCGTGTAAAATTGGCGGGGTTTGCGAGGAAGCGGCTATTTCGAAGATCGTCGGGGTTCACCTTCAACCGTCCGGCCACGTAGACGCGCCAGTGGTCCCACTCCTCGCGCGGCATCAGTTCGCGAATGACGGCCTCGCCTTTTCGAGCGATCACGGCCCGAGACTCGAAACCGCTCGTCAGGGCGGCGATCCGTTCTTCGAGCTTGAGCTCGACCGCGGGCTTGGCCGCTTGCAGCAATTCTGCGAAGGCCGCGGCTCCCTTGGCCCGCAGGAAGCTGTCGGGATCGTCGCCCGGGGGCAACGTCACGATTCGGACGCTGGACCCGGTATGCTCGATCACCTTAGATGCAATATCGACGGTTTTGGTTGCAGCGGTGCTTCCGGCAGAGTCCGCGTCGAAGCACAGATAGACGTTTTCGGCGTATTTCCGCAGTTCGGCCGCCTGACGCTCGGTGAACGATGTGCCGAGCGCCGCGACGCTGCCTTCGAAACCAGCCTGATGGAGCGCGATGCAATCGAGGTATCCCTCGACGACGATCAAGGTTCGATCGGCCTGCGCGGCGCGACGTGCAATGTTGAGCGCGAAGAGATGGTCGCCTTTGATATAGACCGGCGTCGTACTCGTGTTCAGATACTTCGGCTCGCCCTCACCGAGTTCGCGGCCGCCGAAGGCGATGACCTCGCCTGTCGTCGCGTAGGTGGGCACCATCAGGCGGTTGCGGTAGAAATCGTAGTATCCGCCGCGCTGCGAGGGTTTGAGGAGCCCGGCACGCTCTGCCAGCACGAGATCGACGTCATGGCTGCGCAACTCGTCGACCAGGCCGTTCCAGCCGTCGGGCGCATAGCCGAGATGGAACCTTTCCACGACCGCCTCGCCGAAGCCGCGCCGCTCGCAATAGGCGCGAGCGCCGGCGCCCGCCGGCGAGCGAAACATCCGTTCGAAATATGCGGCCGCGATCGCGTTGGCTTCGTAGATCGCTTCGCGTTCGCTGCGCCGCCGTGCCGCGCGCGGGTCCTCGGATTCGATTTCGATCCCGGCCTTGAGCGCGAGCATGCGCGCGGCATCGGCGAAGGGCATATTTTCGAGCTTCATCGCAAACGCGATCACATCGCCGCCCGCGCCGCACCCGAAGCACTTGAAATAGCCTTCTTCGGGATGCACGTGAAACGAGGGCGTCTTCTCGCCGTGGAACGGACAAAGCCCGACCAAGTCGCGTCCACGTTTTTTCAACGAAACGTACTGACCGACGAACGTAGCAATATCGATCCGGGAGTGGATCTCGCGAATGACGCTTTGGTCGAGCCGAGGCATGACGGTAACAGAACGGAGGTTCGGCTCAGGCGGCCGAATCCCGGTTAGCCACCGTGAAGCGCATCTTCGATCCGGTCCATCACTTCATCGAACTCGAGCCCGGCGAAGCCCGGCTGCTCGACTTGCCGCCGATGCAGCGGCTGCGGCGCCTGCGCCAATTGGGACTCGCCTACCTCGCGTTCCCCTCGGCGGAGCACTCGCGCTTCACCCATGCGCTCGGAGCGCTCGCGATGGGCGCTCGCGCATACGATACCCTCGCCCGGTACGCCGGCGGCGACCACGGCGCCGAACATGCGTATCAGCGGCGTCTCGTGCGCTGCGCATTGCTGCTGCACGACATCGGTCATGGTCCGTTCAGTCACGCCTGCGAAGCGGTGCTCGGGATCGCGCACGAAGCGCGGACGCGCGAGATCCTCGCGCTGGAACCGATGCGGCGCGGAATCGAAGCGCTGGACGTCGATCCGCAAGACGTGCTCGCGCTCATCGTCGGCGATCCGGCGGCCGCCTTCCCGGCGCTGCGCGAGCTGGTCAGCGGTCCGAACCTCGACGCCGACCGGATGGATTATCTCTTGCGCGACGCGTATTTTACGGGCGTCGCGAGCGGCCGTTACGACGCCGATCAGCTGGTTGCGTCGCTGCGTCTGTTCGATCACGACGGCGCCGCCGTCGTCGGCATCGACTCACGCGGCGTCGTGGCGCTGGAATCGTTCGTCGTGGCGCGTTACATGATGTTCGCGTCGGTCTACTTTCATCACACCACGCGCCTTTTCGAGCGCATCTTGCAAGACGCGCTGCGTGACCTGTGGCCCGATCCGCGCGCGCTCGATTCGATCGACGAGTTTCTGCGGTGGGACGATTTTCGCGTACTCAACGAACTGCGCGATCGCAGGAGCGAATCAGCCCGTGCCCTGCGCGAGCGCCTGCGCATCTACGCCCTTGCGGCGGAGTTCAACGCGAGCGCGGATCAGGCGGCATTCACGGCCAGCGAAGCGGCGCTGCGCGAGCGCTTCGGCGACGACGCGGTGTGGGCGGACGAGCAATCGCAGGTGATGCATCGCCTGCCGCTGGTCGCGGAAGGACGCCATACCGTTTGGGTCGGTACGCCGGCCGGGCTGGTGGACGCGCGCGAGGTATCCGATCTCATCAACAAACTCAGCGGCACCGCCTATTGGCGCAAGCTCTTCGTTCGGCGCGACCGCGCCGACGTACGCGAAGCCCGCGACATCTGTGCCAAAATCATTGCGTCGCTACGTTAGAGATCCAAGGGTCGATTGCGCGGCGGCGAGGCGCGCGATCGGCACGCGGTAGGGCGAGCACGAGACGTAGTCGAGCTCGAGCTGATCGCAGAATGCCACGCTAGAGGGCTCACCCCCGTGTTCGCCGCAAATTCCGATTTTCAAATCGGGACGCGCGGCGCGTCCGAGTACAACGCCTTGCCGCATCAGCGCGCCCACGCCCACCCGATCGAGCACTTGGAAGGGATCGTCGCGTAAGATCTTCTTATCGAGATAAGCCGGGATGAAAGTCGATTCGGCGTCGTCGCGACTGTAACCGTACGTCGTTTGGGTGAGATCGTTGGTGCCGAACGAGAAAAACTGCGCGATCGTCGCCAACGCGTCGGCAATGATGCACGCGCGCGGCAACTCCACCATCGTGCCGATGTGGTAGTCGACCGCAGTGCCGCGCTCCGCGATGACCGCGTCGGCTATGGCCTTGGCCGCGTCGTAGGTGACGCGCATCTCTTCCTTGGTGCCGACACCGGGAATCATGACGTCCGGACGCGCATCGACGCCGCGTGCTTTGAGCTCGCATGCCGCTTCGAAGATCGCGCGCACCTGCATCGCATAGATTTCCGGGAAGAGAATGCCCAACCGGCACACGCGCAGCCCCAGCATCGGATTTTGCTCGTGGAGTTGCTGCACGCGGCGCAGCATCGCCATCTTCTCTTGATAGCTGGGATCGCCGGAACGGCCGCCCACGCGCAGTTCGGTCGTTTCCACCAGAAGCTGCTCGAGCGAGGGCAAAAACTCGTGCAGCGGCGGATCGAGTAACCGGATCGTGACCGGCAGGCCGGCCATCGCTTCGAGAATCCCGACGAAATCCTCGCGCTGAACGGGAAGGAGTTTTTCGAGCGCCTGCGCGCGGCCTTGGGGCGTCGTTGCCATGATCATCTGCTGTACGACCGGGAGACGGTCTGGCTGCATGAACATGTGCTCGGTGCGGCACAGACCCACGCCCTGCGCGCCGAGTTCGCGCGCCTTGCGCGCATCTTCGGGTGTGTCCGCATTGGCCCACACTTCCATGCGCCGCAATTCGTCGGCCCAAGACAGAAAACGCGCGAGCCACTCGGGAAGCTCGGCCGGTGCGTCGATCAACTCGA
This sequence comes from Candidatus Baltobacteraceae bacterium, assembly GCA_035502855.1. Lineage (NCBI taxonomy): Bacteria > Bacillati > Vulcanimicrobiota > Vulcanimicrobiia > Vulcanimicrobiales > Vulcanimicrobiaceae > Vulcanimicrobiaceae bacterium. The sequence goes on along the minus strand of DATJTX010000031.1, from coordinate 12,292 downwards.
CCTTGCCGATGATCACATTGCCGGTATTCCCGTCGATCGTGATCCACTCGCCCTCGTGCAAAACCATCGGACCGATGCCGACCGTCTTGGTGCGGCGATCGATCTCCAGCGCCTCGCAGCCGGCTACGCAGGGTTTGCCCATACCGCGTGCCACGACGGCCGCATGCGAGGTCGCTCCGCCCTTGGCGGTGAGCACGCCGCGCGCCGCGATCATACCGTGCACGTCGTCGGGTGTTGTCTCGACGCGAACGAGGATCGTATCCTTGCCGGCTTCTTTCCACGCAACCGCGTCGTCGGCCGTGAAGACGATCTGCCCGGCAGCCGCACCCGGCGAGGCGTTGAGCCCCTTGGCCGCGACGACCACCCGTTGCTGCGGATCGATGCGCGCGTGAAAGAGCTGATCGAGCGATCCCGCGCTCACGCGCGAAACGGCCGCGCGCTTATCGATCAAACCTTCGTCGACCATGTCGAGCGCGACGCGCACCGCAGCTTGGGCGCTGCGTTTGGCGGTCCGGGTTTGCAGCATGTAGAGCTTACCGCGCTCGACGGTGAACTCGATGTCTTGCATGTCCTTGTAGTGCGCTTCGAGCCGCCGCGCGATGTCGACGAATTGCCGGTAGATCTCGGGCTGCGCGCGCTCGAGATCGGCGATCTTTTGCGGCGTACGCGTACCGGCGACGACGTCCTCGCCCTGGGCGTTGGTGAGATATTCGCCGAAAAGCAGGTGATCGCCGGTATTGGGATCGCGCGTGAACGCGACGCCGGTTCCCGAGTCCTCGCCCAAGTTGCCGAACACCATTTCGACCACGCTCACCGCGGTGCCCCACTCGTCGGAGATCTTGTTGAAGCGGCGGTAGTCTACGGCACGCCGCGAATTCCACGAATCGAAGACGGCCTGGATCGCGAGGCGCAGCTGCTCGCTCACGTCCTGCGGAAACGCGCGTCCTGAACGCTCTTGCACGAGCGCCTTGAACCGGCCGGAAAGCTCGCGCCACGACGCGGCGTCGACTTGCGGGTCGCTCTCGACGCCGATTTCGCGCTTGCGCTGGTCGATCAATTCGTCGAAGCGCTCGTTCTCGATGCCCAGCACCACCTCACCGAACATCATGATGAAGCGACGATAGGCATCCCACGCGAAACGCTCGTTGTTGGAGAGCTTCGCCAAGCCGAGCACGGTTGCGTCATTCAGCCCAAGGTTGAGGATCGTGTCCATCATGCCCGGCATCGAGACGCGCGCGCCGCTGCGCACCGAAACGAGTAGCGGATCGGAAGCATCGCCGAAGCGCTTGCCGGTCCGCGCTTCGAGCTCGCGCATCGAACGCTGCACTTGCTCATCGAGGCCCCGCGGGTAGGTTCGACCGGCGCGGAAGTACTCCAAGCACGCCTGCGTCGTGATCGTAAAGCCCTGCGGCACCGGAAGGCCGGCACGCGTCATCTCGGCCAAGCCCGCGCCCTTCCCGCCGAGGAGGTCGATCATCGACTCATCGCCCTCGTCGAAGAAATAGATGTAGTTTGTCGACACAATCGTGGCCACGTGACTATCCCCTCATCTACCGCAGCAGTGTACCCAGATATCCTTCGAGCGCTTCCGCGCCGACGCGCTCCTGCCGCATCGAATCACGGTTGCGAACCGTCACCGTTCCGTCGGCCGGCGTATCGAAGTCGACGGTTACGCACAACGGCGTGCCGATCTCGTCTTGACGGCGATACAGTTGACCGATATTGCCCTCATCGTACTGCGTGCGGTACCGAGGGCGGAGCGCCGATTCGATCGCTCGCGCCCGCTCGACGAGTTCGGGCCTGTTCCGCGCCAGCGAGAACACCGCCACCTGGACCGGCGCAATGAAGGGGTGGAATCGAAGGACCGTGCGTTCGGTCTCTTTTCCGTTCGGATCCACGCTATTCTCGCGTTCGTAGGCGTCGATCAGCATCGTGAGCGTCGTGCGGTCGACGCCCGCCGAGCTCTCGATCAAAATCGGCGTGTAGTGGGTCTTGCTCGCCTCATCGTAGTAGCGCAGATCCTTGCCGGAGAGCGCCATGTGCGCGTCGAGATCGTAAGTGCCGCGATGCGCGATCGACTCGAGTTCGCCCCAGCCCCACGGAAAGAGGTATTCGACGTCCGTGCCCGCTTTGGCGTAGTGCGGTCGCTCCTGCGGCGTGAGTTCATAGAAGCGTAGACGGTCGGGCTTGATGCCGTACTGCGAATACCAGGCCTTTCGCCGATCGACCCATTCGGAAAACGCGCGCAAATCATTGCCGTCGTCCGGCACGAAATACTCGAGTTCGGCTTGCTCGAACTCGCGCACGCGATAGGTGAAATTTCCCGGCGTGATCTCGTTGCGAAACGACTTTCCGATCTGGGCGATGCCGAACGGCGGCCGTTTGCGTGCCGTTTGATAGACATTTTTGAAATTGACGAAGATGCCTTGCGCCGTCTCGGGCCGCAGATACGCAATCGAAGCCGTATCTTCCATCGGGCCCACTTGAGTCTGCATCATCAAATTGAAATTGCGCGGTTCGGTGAAGCTGTCTTTGCTTCCGCAATCGGGGCATTGGTGCGGATTTTTGAGATGGTCGAAACGAAACCGGTGCTTGCATACCTTGCAATCGACCAGTTTGTCGTGGAACGCATCGACGTGGCCGGAGGCCTTCCACACCAGCGGATGCATGATGATCGACGAATCGAAGGCGACGACGTCGTCGCGAAGCAGCACGTTCTCCCGCCACCACGCTTCCTTGACGTTGCGCTTGAGCACGGCGCCCAGCGGACCGTAATCCCAGAAGCCGTTGATCCCGCCGTAGATCTCGCTCGATTGGAAGATAAACCCGCGGCGTTTGGCCAGAGCGCTGATCTCGTCCATTGTGACGCGGGGGTTCGTGGGCTCCATAAGGGGTGTTCAATTTATCAGGCCCGGCCGAATACCCCCGGTCCGACTTTTGTCATGGTACTGTATATAACTTACTTGATATACAATACATGGCATCAATTACAGGAGGATCGCCAATGTTCATCGCCTCACTACTTCTCGCCGCCGGCTTGTCGCCGGCCCCGCCCCAGACCGCCTATACCGGGATCGAACCGGTTCGCGTTGCCTCATGTGCCCTCGACGCCGCCGATCCGTCGATCGCCTATCCCTTCGGCCCGGCCGTGCCGGCCGGCGTCAGTTCGACGGCCATCTCGTTCGTCAATACGGACCAGCGCCCGATCGCGTCGGTCGTCTTCACGGTCAGCGACGGCCGCACGACCAGCCGCATCGTCGATAAGGGCACCTTTTCCAGCGGCGTCGAGATCGATCACAGCTTCGCCACGCCCGAATTCGGCGACGATCTCGGCAGCGTCCAGTGCTCGGTGGCGTCGGTCGCGTTCGCCGATGGTAGCATCTGGCAAGCCCAATGACCGCCGGTCCCGAAGAGTCGCTCATGCAATCCGATGAGGAGACTGGGCGACTCTTCCTCCACCTCAAGGCCGCCCACGGGGTCATGCGTGCCGCGCTCACCGACGTGCTCGACGACATCGGAATCACCGTCCCGCAACTCTTGATTCTTCGCGCGATCGAGTTGACGCCCGCGGTCTCCAGCGCGCAGCTCGCCCGTGAGTGTTTCGTTTCGCCGCAAGCAATGGTGAACAACGTTGCGCGGCTCGAGGCCGACGGGCTCATCGCCCGCAGCAAGGGCGGCGGACGCGTCTTGGAAACCCACCTGACCGAGAAAGGTCAGGCGATTCTCGAACGCGCCGGCTCGCGAATCGCCTCAGCCGAGCGCTACGTGACGGAGACGCTTGGAGAGGAGCAGGTTCAGTCGCTCGACGCAAGCCTCGTCGCGCTCACCGATTGCATGCTCAAGAGCCTGGTCGTCACGACGTCCCGGACGTGGGACGCGGACGAATAGCGCCTTACGCGTATTCAACCCAGCCGGGATGACGCGGATCGGCTCCGCGAACGGCGCGCGCGTAGGCGCGGCAGAGTTCGTCGGTGACCGGACGCGCTTGCGGCAACACGTAGTCATCGATCTGAAGGATCGGCATCACCTCGGCCGCCGTACCGGTGAAGAAGATCTCATCGGCCGCAAGCAGATCCGCCGGCGTGATGTTGCCGATTTCAACCGTCATGCCGCGATCCCGTGCCAGCTCGACCACGCTGGCCTGCGTGATTCCCGCCAGGATGTCGGCGCTCGCATCGTTGGTCCGTAGCGCGCCGTTCCTCACGACGAAGATGTTTTCGCCGGTGCCCTCGGCTACGTCGCCGCGGTCGTTGAGCAAAATGGCTTCCTCGAATCCGCGACGCTGCGCGTCCTGAAGCGCCAAAATCGAATTGGTGTAATGCCCGCAGGCCTTTACCGTCGAGGGCAGCGAGCGCGACGGCGTCTTCTGCCAGGGAGACATCGTCACCCGAATGCCCGCCGATTCTCCGAGCAGCGAACCGGCCAGCGGCTTGAGCGCGATCAGAACGTGCGTCGGACAGTGAAAGGTGGGGGCGAGCGAGATACCCTTCTCGCCGAAGTACGCCAGCGGTCGAATGTAGCCGCTGCTAAACGCGTTGGCCTCTAACGTTGCGAAAACCGCGCGCGCCAGCGTTTCCTGGTCGTACGGAACGTGCAAGCCGTAGACATCCGCGGAAACGAAGAAACGGCGCAGATGGTCGCTCAACCGAAAGACGCCCGTGCCCTTGCGTGTTTCGTACGCGCGAATGCCTTCGAAGACCCCTGAACCGTAGTGCAGCGCGTGGGTGAAGGGCCGAACCGCGATCTCGTCCGCGTCGACCAGCTCGCCGTCGAACCACATGCGCTCGCGCGCCGGAGCCGTTGCAATCACGGGCAGACCTCGGTCGTGGTTACCGCGCCGTGCGCGGCCGATCCGACCGTCGCCGCGTACTTGGCGAAGACGCCGCCGCGAAAGTTCGGCTCGGGTGCGCGCCATACGTGCAAACGCTCGGCGATCACCGGCGGAGCGACGGCAAGGTCGAGCACACGCGCTTCAACGTCGATGATGATCTCGTCGCCGTCGCGCACGGCGGCAAGCGGCCCGCCGACGGCCGCTTCGGGCGCGACGTGTCCAACCATCAAGCCGTGCGTTCCACCCGAAAAGCGCCCGTCGGTGACGAGCGCGACGCTTTCGCCCAAACCGGCGCCGACGATGGCGCCGGTTACGCTGAGCATCTCGCGCATACCGGGGCCGCCTTTGGGACCTTCGTAGGCAATCACAACCACGTCACCCGCGATGATCTCGTCATCGAGGATCGCCTGCATCGCCGCTTCTTCCGAATTGAATACGCGCGCCGGACCGCGGTGATAGAGCCGTTCCGAGCCGGCGATCTTGACGACCGCGCCCGCCGGGGCGAGATTTCCTTTGAGAATGATCAAGCCGCCGTGCGGTTTGAAGGGACGCTCCGCGGTCGCGATCACCGCTTGTCCGGGCGTTTCGACCGCGCCTTCGACCTCTTGCGCGAAACTACGGCCGGTCGCGGTGATCACCGACACGTCGACGAGATGGCCTTGCGCGAGACGCTGGCCGAGCAATTGCGTTCCGCCCGCCGCATCGACGTCGAGCGCGACGTATTTTCCGCCCGGACGCAGATCGGCGATGATCGGCGTGCGCCGGCTCACGCTATCGAAGTCCTCGATCGAGAGCTGCGCGCCCGCCTCGTGCGCGATCGCGAGCAGATGCAGCACGCTGTTGGTCGAGCCGCCGGTTGCCGCCGCGAGCGCGATCGCGTTCAAGAACGAGGCGCGGGTGAGCAGGTCGCGCGGACGAACCTCCTTGGCGAGCAGCTCCATGACGATCGTGCCCGCGTCATGCGCCCACTGCGCGCGCCGCTGCGACGTTGCGCCCGGACTGGCGCTGCCGACGGGCGAGAGCCCGAGGTATTCCATCGCCATCGCCATCGTATTGGCGGTGTACTGCCCACCACACGCGCCGGGCCCCGGACAAGCGCGATCTTCGATGATTTTGAGCTGCGCATCGTCGATCGTCCCGCGTGCGTGCGCGCCGATCGCTTCGAACACGTCGACGATCGTGAGATCCCGCCCGTCGAGCTTTCCCGGTGCGATCGATCCGCCGTAAATCATCACCGACGGAACGTTCAAACGCGCAAACGCCATCGCTGTTCCGGGTATGGTCTTGTCGCAGCCGACCAACCCCACCATCGCATCGAAGTAATGCGAGCGCCCGATCAATTCGATCGAATCGGCGATCACCTCGCGGCTGATCAGCGAACCTTTCATTCCGGGCGTCCCCATCGTGATACCGTCGCTGATCGCGATCGTATTGAATTCCATCGGCGTGCCGCCCGCCGCCCGCACGCCGGCCTTGACGTGCTCGGCCAGCTCGCGCAGATGGTACCCGCATGGCATCGTCTCCACCCACGTGTTGGCAACACCGACCAAGGGCTTACGCAAATCCTCGTCGGTGAAGCCATTGGCCTTGAACATCGCGCGCGCCGCGGCGCGCGTGGCGCCCTGGGTGAGAATGTGACTCAGCATACCCTGAACTTCATGTCCTCGTCGGTACGGGCCTTCGCCTCGGCCGCGATCGCCGGTTCGCGCATCCACGGCATCAGCGAGCGCAGCTGCGCGCCGATGCGCTCGATCGGGTGCGCGTCGGAACGGCGCTTGTATTCGTTGAAGCGCGGTTTGCCCGCCGCGTGCTCGGTGACCCATTCCTGCGCGAACGCGCCGCTCTGGATCTCGGCGAGAATCGCGCGCATCGCCGCCCTCGATTCGCTCCCGATGACGCGCGGCCCACGCGTGTAGTCGCCGAATTGGGCGGTGTTGCTGATACCATCGCGCATCCCTTCGATGCCGCGCGCATAGAGCAAGTCGACGATGAGTTTCATCTCGTGCATACATTCGAAGTAGGCCATCTCCGGCGCGTAGCCGGCTTCCACCAGCGTTTCGAAGCCCGCTTGGATCAGCGAGGTGAGCCCGCCGCAGAGCACGGCTTGCTCGCCGAAGAGATCGGTTTCGGTCTCTTCCTTGAACGTCGTCTCGAGTATGCCGGCGCGTCCGGCGCCGATTCCGGCCGCATACGCAAGCGCCACCGCGCGCGTATCGCCGCTCGGATCTTGATGCACGGCGATCAACGCCGGCACGCCGCGTCCGGCTTCGTACTCGGTGCGGACGAGCGAACCGGGCCCTTTCGGCGCGACCATGAACACGTTCACCGTCTTGGGCGGAACGACCGTTCCGAAGTGAATCGAGAACCCATGAGCAAAGGCGAGATACGCCCCGGGCGCGAGGTGCTCGTGGATCTGGCGCATGTAGAGCGCGCCGTGCTCTTCGTCCGGCGCGAGTACCATCACCACGTCGGCAATCGAGACGGCATGCGAGACCGTCTGCGCGTCGAGACCGTCGCGCTTCGCTTCCTCGAACGAGGCGGAGCCTTCGCGCAGTCCGACGACCACGCGCGCTCCCGACTCATGCAGGTTGAGCGCATGCGCGCGGCCTTGGCTGCCGTAGCCGATAATGGCGATCGTTTTGCCGCGCAGCGTCCCTGCGTCGGTATCGTGATCGTAGAGGGCGTTCATTCCATGGTCTCCCTGTCGTCATCGAGTAGTTTGGTGATTTGGGCATCGAGACGGCGCAGCGCATCGCCCGGGCCCGCGAAAGCGAACTCGATGCGATAGGCGGCGCCGGCGCGCTGCGAGGCGACGCTGGTATACGTGCAACCGAAGCGGTGGGCAAGGTGAATGATGCGGGCGAGCAGCCGGCCGTCGGTCGCGGTAACGGTTCTCACGCCGGTAAGGCCTCGAGCAGATCGTCGACGCCCTTGCCCGACGGGATGATCGGCCACACGTTCTCGTGCGGATAGCATGCACAGTGCAACAACATCGGCCCTGACGATTCGATCATCCGCGCGATCGCCGCGTCCACGGCGTTCGCGTGATCGACCAGACGCGCTTCGACTCCGTAGGCGCGTGCAATCGTGGTGAACTCGGGATTGTCGGGCAGCGCCGTTGCCGAGTAGCGCGCATTGTAAAAGAGCTCCTGCCACTGCCGCACCATGCCGAGGTTGCGGTTGTCGAGCAAGACGATCTTGACCGGCAGATCGTGCCGGCGCAGTGTTGCGAGTTCCGCCATCGACATTTGGAAGCCGCCGTCGCCGACGATCGCGACCACGGTGCGCCCCGGATGAGCGACCTGCGCGCCGATCGCGGCCGGCAAACCGAAACCCATCGAACCCAGGCCGCCCGAGGTGAGGAAGTGCTGCGGATGACTCGCACGCACGCGCTGCGCCGCCCACATCTGATGCTGGCCGACGTCGGTGCTGACGATTGCGTCGGCGGGCAGCGCGGCGAAGAGCGCATCCAGAAAATCGGTTGCGGAGAGGTGGTCGTCGCGCGTATCGTCGCAAGGTAGCCGTTCGTGCGGAGCGCACGCCTGCGCGCGCCACTGCGCGAACGAGGGAAGGGCGACGCGAGCCAGGCGATGATCGAGCGCGACCAGCGTTTCGCGCAAGTCGCCGTGCAGCGTGATCTGCGCGGGCACGACCTTGTTGAACTCGGAGCGATCGATATCGGCGTGCACGATCGTACGCGCATTGGGTGCGAATTTCGACGGATCGCCGGTCACGCGGTCGTCGAAGCGCATGCCGAGCGCGAAGATCACGTCGGCTTTCGCGACCGCATGATTCGCGCGCTTCCAGCCGTGCATACCGAGCATTCCCAAGAAGGCAGGGTCGCCCGGATACGCCGCCCCCAAGCCGTGGAGCGTCGCCACGATCGGAGCACCGGCGCGCGCCGCGAACGAGCGAAAGACCTCGGTCGCGCCCGACCAGCGCGCGCCGCCGCCGACGATGACGACCGGCCGCTCCGCCGTTGCCAGCGCGGCGATCGCCGCGTCGAGCAACGCCGGCTCAGCCTGCGGCTTGGCCCGAGGCGAACTCGATTCGACACGCGGATCGAGGTGCTCTGAAGGCACGAGCGCCCGCAGCACGTCGGTTGGAAGATCGACCAGCACGGGCCCCGGCCGCGAACCCGAAGCCAACGAAAACGCCTCGCGCAGCGCGGGCTCGATCTGATCGATCGAGCGCACGACGATGTTGCGTTTGGTCACCTGATGAGTAATCGCCGCGACGTCGACTTCCTGGAATGCGTCGGTTCCCATCACCGCCGTGCGCACTTGTCCGGTCAGCGCGACGAGCGGGACGTTGTCCATCAGCGCATCGACGATGCCGGTGATCAGATTCGTCGCACCGGGCCCTGAGGTCGCGACGCAGACGCCGGTGCGTCCGGTCGAGCGCGCGTAGCCGCTTGCGGCAAAAACGGCGGCCGCTTCGTGCCGTACCAGTACGTGCGCGAGCCGGTGATCGTAGAGCGCGTCATAGAGCGGCATGATCGCGCCGCCCGGATACCCGAAGACCGTTTCGACCCCGAGGTTCTCGAGCGTATCGAGAACGATGGCTGCGCCCGTACGCCTCCCGTGCACGATGACCTCCAATAAAGAAAACACGAGGCCCCGCCGAACCGGCGGGGCCTCGTGCTAGTGCGTTTTTCGCTAATCCTTACGCAGTAGTCAATCCCAACCGATTCGGCGACGAACGGCTAATAAGGACGAGGACTACGATGAGGAGCGCGGTCAGAAGCATTTCTCGCACCCTACCATGCCGGATTCGGCATGTCAAGCATACCGACGACCGCGCCAGGAAACGCCGCCGCAGGCGTGACGAACGATTGACGTGAGGAAAATGGCCGCCACCGCGCTTATACCGATCGGTAGATAGAGCGGCGACGACGCACCGAGCCCGAGCCGCCGCATGCCGGGCGCCGCACCGGCGATCGCCGAGCACATCGCGATCGCCAGCGCGACGGCAAATGCCGATGCGTGCAGGACGAGCGCGGCGATGAGCACGATCGGCGTGAGCGGGGAGACGCAGGCGAGCAAGAACACGCCGATTGCCGCCAGCACATGTTGATCGCGCGCGCCGACCCAAAAATTCTTGACGAACCCTTGCCAGAGCTCACGGAAGGAACAGTACATCCGCACGCGTACGAGCCCATTCCCGTTGACGAGCGCGGTACGAAAGCGACCATCGCGCTTGAATCGCCGCGCGAGCTCGAGATCCTCGGCGATCTCGCCGCGCACCGCTTCGTGGCCGCCGATCGCGGCGTACGCACGGCGCGAAGCGAGCACGTACTGGCCGTTGAACAAGGCGCTCTCGCGCGCCGGATCGTTGATCGCCTTCAGCGATCCGATCGCAAAGGCGATCGTCCACAGAATGCTGGGCAGAAAGATCCGCTCGGCCGGCGTCTGCATGACCTGTTCGGTCAGCACGCTGAGTACGTCGAGATTGCCGGCGCGAGCGTAGCCGAACGCCGCACTCAGTGCGCCGGGTTCATGCGTCGTGTCGGCGTCGGTGAATAGCAGCCAGTCCCCGTCGGCACGCCGGGCGCCCTGATCGAGCGCCCACGGCTTCCCCACCCAACCTTCCGGCAACGGCTCGCCGTGGATCAAGCGCAAGCGCGGATCTTCGGCAGCGACGCGTGCAACGATCGCCGCGGTACGATCTTCGGAGCAATCGTCCAGCACGATGACGTCCAAGTCGGGATAGTCTTGCGCAAGCAGCGAGCGCACGCATTGTTCGATCTGGTGCGCTTCGTTACGCGCCGGCACGATGATGCTGATTTTCGGCGCGACCTTCGGCGCAGGGACGGATTCGAGCGCAAAACGGGAATTGAAGGCGATGTACTGGCTGCGAAATGCGAACGCGAGATTCACGAGCACGAGGAACGCAACGAGGATCGCTATGACAATCACTCCGTGATGCGCGGCGTGCGGGGCGAAAACAAACTCATGGCGTTCTCGTGAGTTCCGCAGAGCTACCCGACAACCCGCTTACGCGGGATGGAGGTAGGCCGGGCGCTCGATGGCGTCGTGGTTCGACAGGCTCATCACGATGATCGGGCGGCGCCGCACGGAAATTACCGCCGCGATCGCCGCGAGCAATGAGAAGTCGACGAACGCGCCGCGGGCGAGGCGGAAAGCGAGTCTACAACGCGGATCTGCTGCCACGAATTTGGTAAAGCGGGAATTGACCGCTTCCAGTTCACGCGAGCAATCCGGAGACATTTTCCGAGGATCGAGCGAGCCATCATGGGTTTACTCCGGCTGAGCTTGAGCTGTCGATCCACTAAACACAATGTCGGGTGAACACAATGCCGGGCCGTGGGGGTCGTTCGTGCTGTCGGCACTCGCGGCCTTACGAATATTGACAAACCTAGGCTTAGGTTCTATCGTAAAGTGGAGTGGGCAGTAGGCGAATAGGCCAAGTTCGTTTCAGGGCCATTTCAGGCGATCACGCCGGCGCCGCTGTTCCTATTGGCGCTTTGGGAAAAAAGCCATGGGGATTAGGGCAATGAAATCTACCAAGGGCAGAGTGCTCACGACAGACGTTGAGATTCGTCAGGCTGTTAAGCGCACGCGCGAACGAGAGAAGACGGCAACGAAAATCATCTCAGCGCGATATGATAAGTCATGCGATTCGATCGTCAGCGTCCTCTCCACTGGCGCAACGCTCGCTGTACCGCGAAAGGCCATCCCGGGATTTGCTAAAGCTCGCCCCGGGCAACTAACTGATCTCGCAATTCTGCCCGCGCGCGAATCTCTGTGGTCAGACTCCGTGGATGACGGGGTGCTCCTTGAGCAATTGCTCGTGCTAGCCGCTGGCGAGTCAACGCTCGGAACGATCGGAGCCCGTATCAATGCTTCGAAGAAGTCTCCGGCACGCGCGACGGCGTCTAGGGCGAACGGCGCCAAGGGGGGGCGCCCGCGAAAGTCCGCAGCCTAAGTCGTTCCGTCAGCCCAATGTCAGCCTACGAGGCGGGACGACACGGGACGGAGAGGGTCTTGAGGAACCGATTTCACGGGGAAATCCACAAAAGCGGGCGGTGTGCAAAAAATTCGATTCCGTTGGCGCTCCAGCCGCAATGCGCCGCAGTAATGCGGCGCCTCGTTATTTTTGGAGCCGCGCGTGCGCTTTTGATTTAGTCGGACGATTTCCATTTGAACCCTTTCCAGCGAGGACACGATGCGTGATGGAGGGGCGCTGGGGCGCTTCGATGGTGTCGTGGTTCGACAGGCTCACCATGACAGTTCCACCTCTGTCATCCTGAGCTTGTCGAAGGGCCCGGGCGCTCCAGCCGCGACCGTGCCACCCACCGTGTACAAGCTCGGCTGGGATGTCCCCCTGAAACTCGTTAGAGATGTCCCTTCGTCGAGATCGCCCGGTAGGTTTGTTTTTTCCAGGGGTGTGTCATCGGCGGGGTGTGTGCCTTTTGGGGATGGTGCGCGCGCGGATCGA